>DATHAW010000216.1:0-12202 GCA_035296465.1 Spirosoma sp. | reverse complement strand
CACGTTGTGCTCCTTCCAGAAAGCGGTCAGAGGGTTTACGGCCCGAGATTATTTCGTAGCCCAGAATCGTAGCATGACCACCATCGAGTGCCGGAATCGGCAGGGCATTCATGAAGGCAAGCGCCATTGAGAGCAACCCCGTAACGGTCCAGAACCGGTCCCAGATCCATATCCCACCAAACAAATTCTGCGCGATACCAATGGGACCACTTAGGGCTTTTGAGGCCGAAACATCACCTCGGAAAATCTTGCCGAAGCCCTTGATGTTATCATAAACAACGCTAAACGCTTTAGCCGTTCCGACGGATATAGCCTCGCCAAATGTGTACTCCTCTGTAGTGAGAGGTAATAGGAAGTCCGCGAAAAATCCGACCGTACCGTCCTCATTCGTGGTCATCGACAGCGTAAGTGGATTCCCATTTCGGTTGACACCCAGCGTTACTGGTTTTTCTTTTAATGGCTTAACAGACTCAACAAATTCATGGTAAAACCGAATGGGTTTTCCATTAACGCTTGTAATTACGTCTCCTGCCTTAAGTCCCGCTTTTTCAGCTGGTTGCCCCGGTGCCAGTCCCGCCACTTTAAATGGACGTATTGGCTCGATAAACTCCCCACTATTTTTCTTATCCGCCAGTTTGTCAACAAAATTATTGGGGATATCTATGTCAATGAACTCTCCGTTACGTTCAACGGTGTATGTACTGTTATCACCCAGGAACACATCTGAACCTCGAATCTCGTTGAAGTCGTCGATCATTTTCCCGTTAACCTTCACGATTTTGTCGCCTGTTTGCAGGCCAATGCTTTTTGCCAGGTCGTAGGCTACAATGCCGTACTTAGCATCTTTGACGGCCAGATATGTATTGCCGTTTTTATATGCCAGGATTACGAAAATGAGGATGCCAACAATGACGTTGACGATAATGCCACCGAGCATCACGATGAGCCGTTGCCAAGCGGGTTTGGCTCGAAACTCCCAGGGTTGAGGGTCCGCTTTCATTTGAGCCGTATCAAGCGACTCATCAATCATACCCGAGATTTTTACGAACCCACCGAGTGGAATTGCGCCAAGGCCGTACTCGGTTTCGCCCCGTTTGAGACTAAATATTTTGGGAGGAAAGCCAATAAAATATTGCTCCACCCGCATACCAAACGCCTTGGCGGCCAGCAGGTGCCCTAACTCGTGTAAGCCAACTAAAATAGACAGACCCAAAATGAGCTGTCCGGCCATAATTAATACTTCCATGTATTCAGGAGGGTAATAAAATCGATAATACGAAAATTACTTGGACCGACGCTTAAATGCCCGTAATAACATAACGCCAAGCACAAGGCCAATGATAAAATAAACCCAATAATCCATGTAAAACGGGATAAGTCAAATGAGGAACAGCAAACTGCTCAACGCCATTCAGATTTCTGGTAAAACAACTAAACTAAACTTTTGATTCGTTCCGCTGCCAGACGGCGTGTTTCTTCATCGGTCAGAACGTAGTCATCATAGACAGGAGCCTGTACGAACGTCGCTTTGGCTAGGCAGTGCTCAATTATTTCTGATATTTCCAGAAAGCCAATCTTGTCGTTCAGGAATGCATCGACCGCAACTTCGTTGGCCGCGTTGATGATACACGGCGCATTGCCACCTCGGTCCAGCGCATCGAAAGCGAGTTGCAAGTTACGAAATGTCTCCCGGTCGGGTTGCTCAAACGTTAACGACGGGAAGTCCATAAAGTTGAAACGCGGAAAGTCTGACTTCAATCGATTAGGATAGCCAAGCGCGAACTGAATCGGTAACCGCATATCAGGCAGACCTAGCTGTGCTTTCAGGCTACCGTCCTCAAACTGAACCAGCGAGTGAACAATACTCTGCGGATGTACCACTACGTCGATTTGGGCGGGCGTTAGATTAAAGAGCCACTTGGCTTCAATCACCTCCAGCCCCTTGTTCATAAGGGTTGCCGAGTCGATAGTAATCTTGGCACCCATTGTCCAGTTCGGGTGCTTCAGGGCCTGCGCCTTTGTGACGGTCGACAGAAACGCCCGCGATTTGCCCCGAAATGGCCCGCCCGACGCCGTAAGAATGATTTTCTCTATTGGATTATGAAACTCTCCGATCAGACACTGGAAGATGGCTGAATGCTCTGAATCGACGGGGTAAATGCTGACACCCTTCTGGAGGGCCAGCCGTGTAATGAGCTCGCCCGCCACAACAAGCGTTTCTTTATTAGCCAGTGCAATGGCCTTTCCCGCTTCGATGGCCTTGATTGTAGGCAGCAAACCAGCATAGCCGACCATCGCCGTAAGTACCATATCGATGGTGTCCATCTGTACAACCGAGGCAATGGCCTGGGCACCGGCATACACCTTGATGCCAAGCGGATCGAGCGCAGAAAATACCTGCTCATAGCGGTCCTCGTTGCAGACGACTACTACGTTGGGCTTCAGCGAAACGGCCTGTTCGATAAGCAGATCGGCATTGTTATTGGTCGTTAGCACTTCCACCTGAAACTGGTCGGGATAGGCTTTAACAACCTCAACGGCCTGTGTTCCAATAGATCCGGTGGAGCCAAGAATGGCGAGTTTTCGTTTTTGCATGAACTTAGCGTGCTGACTGCCAGCCTAACGTATCAAAAATGACTCTGGCGTACTGACTAGCCTGATTCTGTTTGGCAAATGACTGCACAGCATCCTGGTCAACCGGCCAGGCTTCCTGACCAAACAGACTTATCGCATCGGCGACGGCGACTGAATTTTCGGCGTCAACCGCTTGTCCAAGCCGCTTAGTTTTGACCAACTGACCCATCAAACCATAATCTGACGAGAGGACCGGTCGCCCGGCGGCAGCGGCCCGCACCAGCACAGCACTCATACCAATATGCCGCTGGTAGAGCGTAATGATCAGATCCGACAGGGTGAAGTACGGTTGAATGTCGGCCTCGCTCACGAACGAATGATGCCGAACAACCTGAACCGCCGTTTTCGCCGACAATATAGCCAGGTTAGCATCCAAAGCCTGAGCAATGCCTTCGTGTACTGGCCCCGCCAGCAGCAGACACCAGGTAGCTTGCTGGTCGGGCGTCTGCCGATGTAGGGCTTCAATAAGGGTAAATAGGCCCTTACGTTCATCCAACTGACCAAATACAAGCATGACCCGGCGTGTCGGCTCAATACCTAGCTCTTGGCGCAGTGTTGTTGCTTCGGCGGCTGTTGTTGGATAAACCTCTACCGGGTCGGGCAGGTGAGCGGCAACGTCACGACCCGCCCATTGGTTGAGGGTTGGCACAACGAAGGGATCTAAACAGAATAAGGTTTTCAGCGCCCGCCTGCGTATAACCAGACGAATGAGCTGACGTTTTCGCCACTCCTGAAGTTTTTCCCGGCTATTTGTAGGGACGTGACCCCAGGACTTGTAATGAAAAACTGGCCTAAAAAAGATACCCGACACGGGACAGGGTATGCGCCGGGATAAAAGAAGCGCCATCTGAAACGTATCGAAATACATCAGCAGCACCTGGCTAATCTGCCACTGCCGGGCATATTTGGCAACTAATTCCCACTCATACTGCATCTGAAGCACCAGTCGTCCCCGGCTTTTGCGGTGGCTTTCTTCTGCTTCGCTGATCGTGATAAAATGTACCGTCGGGGCATTCTGCGCCATCGCTACCAGATCGGGGTGCAGAGTCAGGAAGGCAGGCGATACCACCACGACTAGTTCACCCGCTACGTTCCACTCTTGCCAGTACCGGATTAGGTGGTATAGATAACCTGCATGGTGGCCGGTAGGATTCAGGTCAAAAAGTAGCAGTCGATGGGGCGTAGTCACGCGTAAAGTAGTTTCAATAAATCATCCGCAATAGTGCGGTCGTTGGCTAAACGCGGTACCTTATTTTGCCCGCCTAATTTGCCCTGGCTTTTCATGTAGCGCTGAAAGGCCCCGCGTGGCAGACTTGTCAGCTTAAGCGGTTGCAGGATCGAACCCGTAATTAGGTCATCATAGTAAACGTTCAATTTGGCCAGATGGGTATCGACATTGCGGGCAAAGATAGCCATGTCGTTGGGGGGGGTGGCAAACTCAACCAACCATTCGTGATAGGGCAAACCTTCGCTCGGGCTGACCATTGGTGCTACGGTGAACTCAACCACTTCTGTTTCGGGCTGTTGTTGCATGGCATATTGCAGCGCCTTCTCCACCTCCTCGCCGATAACGTGTTCGCCGAAGGCCGAGATGAAGTGCTTGATGCGACCCGTAACGAGCAGTCGGTAAGGCTCCCGCGATACAAATTTGACCGTATCACCCAAGGAATAACACCACAACCCGGCGTTATTGTTAATAATAACAGCGTAGTTCTTTCCTAACTCCACTTCGTCAATTGTTAGCCGGCGCGGGTTTTCGGCAAAATAGTCGTCGGCAGCAATGAATTCGTAAAAAATGCCGCTATCCAACAGCATCAGCAGGCCCTCTTCGGTTTGGCTATCCTGAAACGCGATGAAGCCTTCGGAGGCCGGGTACGTTTCGATGGAGTCGATCCGCTTGCCAATGCTCTCGAACAGTTTGGCGCGATAGGGTTCGAAGTTGACACCCCCATAGACAAAGACAGAGAAGTCGGGAAATACATTTTTTATGGGCTGGCCGGTGCGTTCCTGAATCCGGTCAAAGTACATCTGAACCCAGGGTGGAATCCCCGAAATAAGCGACATGGGTTGGTCGATGGTCTCGTCGATGATACGCTCGAGTTTGGTTTCCCAGTCGTTGATAATGTTGGTTTCGTAACTGGGCAATTGGTTGGTGCGCAGGTAAGCCGGTACGTGGTGATTGGCAATACCTGACAGCCGCCCGACATTAATCCCCGCTTTTTGGTCTAGTTCAGGACTACCGGACAGAAAAATGAGTTTTTTATCTAGGAACGCGCTATTGCCCGTCTGGTTAATGTAGTTCAGCAGTGCATCGCGGGCCGAATCGATGTGGTTTGGGATTGAATCGCGGGTGATGGGAATATACTTAGTCCCCGACGTAGTGCCTGATGTCTTGGCAAAGTACAGCGGCTTGCCTTTCCAAAGGACGTCCGATTGGCCGGCCAGAATTTGCTCGACATAGGGTTTTAAGGCTTCGTAGTCCCGGACTGGTACCGCCTGCCGGAATTCATCAATTGTATTGATGTCCTTGAACCGATGATCGCGCCCAAAAGCGGTTTCTTTTCCGCCCGCCAGTAGCCGTCGAAACCAGCGCTGCTGAGCCTCGGCAGGTTGAGACATCCATGCCTTCTGCCGTTCCACAACCCACTTCGCCAGTGGCTTACTTAAGACTGATTTGACCCCCATAATGGTGCAAAAGTAATGGATAACACCTGACACTCATCTTAAAAATAGACTACTCTATTCGGGAGGTGGACGTTATTTCTCTTGATTAATCCATATTTTTGCAAACCTGACAAATTTATTTTCGTAACACGGCACCCGGTGCCAACTTAAAATGGGACTTTTCAATTTTTTAACAAGCGACATTGCTATTGACCTGGGCACGGCGAATACCTTGATTATTCACAAGGATCGGATTGTGGTGGATGAGCCCTCGATTATTGCAATGGACAAAATTACTGGCAAGGTGCTGGCCATTGGCCATAAGGCCATGCAAATGCACGAAAAGACCAACGAAAACATTAAGACCATTCGCCCTCTAAAAGACGGTGTGATTGCCGATTTTACAGCCGCCGAACTGATGATTCGGGGTATGATAAAAATGATCGATACCGGCAGTAAGCTCTTCTCTCCCTCGCACCGGATGGTCATCTGTATTCCCTCGGGCATTACGGAGGTTGAAAAGCGGGCCGTTAAGGACTCGGCCGAACACGCCGGTGCTAAAGAAGTATACATGGTTCATGAGCCCATTGCAGCCGCCATTGGAATTGGTATCGACATTACCCAGCCAAACGGTACAATGATTGTGGACATTGGCGGTGGGACAACAGAAATTGCCGTTATCGCCCTGTCGGGTATTGTATGTGAACAGTCGATTCGCATTGCCGGTGACGTATTCACCCGTGACATTGTCGATTACATGCGCCGGGAGCACAACCTGCTCATTGGTGAACGCTCGGCTGAGCAGATAAAAATGGAAGTTGGCTCAGCTCTGCCTGAACTCGACAATCCGCCCGCCGACTACGAAATTCGGGGGCGAGATTTGATGACGGGTATTCCTAAGGAAATAAAGGTTACGTACAGCGAAATTGCCTACGCCTTAGACAAGTCCATCTCGAAAATCGAAGAGGCTACTATGAAAGCCCTCGAAATATCGCCACCCGAGTTGTCGGCTGATATTTACACCAATGGTATTCATTTAACGGGTGGCGGGGCCTTGCTACACGGTCTGGATAAACGGCTGGGTGCAAAAACCAAATTACCCATTCACGTAGCCGACGATCCACTCAAGGCGGTAGTGAAGGGCACAGGGGAGGTTATCAAGAATTTGGATATGTACCGGTCGGTACTGATTAGTTAGGGAGATTTCAGGTAGCTTGGCCTGGGAGTGGTACCACTCCCAGGCCAAGCTACGTTCTAACTACACGTGGGAGAGTTAATCGACTTTTTCGTCCGAAGCCGTAACTTCATATTGTTTGTATTGCTGGAAGTGTTCAGCTTCTATTTCATCATCAATACCAGCAACTATTGGAGCGCGACTTATTTCAACACCTCAAACCGCTATGCGGCAAAGGTGTTGGCGTGGTCGAACGCGGCTAATGAATATGCTCGCTTGCGTGAGGTTAATGCTGAACTAGCTTCGGAAAATCAGCGACTTAACGCCCGGCTAACACAACTGATACAGAGTAAGCCCCCGGCTCCGGAAGAGTACAAAGCAGATTCAGCCTTTTCGGGCCGGTTCAACTTCACCGTGGCCAAGGTAGTTGACAAGACCACCCAATTTGCTAACAACTACATCACAATCGACAAAGGCACCAACGACGGTATCCGACCGGGTATGGGTGTTATTTCACCAACAGGAGTGGTAGGGAAGGTCAGGGCTTGTAATCAGCATTTTTCGGTCATTACGTCTATTCTTCATTCAGAATTTCTGGTATCGTCGAGACTGGTAAAAGCTGATGATTTCGGTTCGGCCAAATGGGATGGCGTGAATCCGCATTTGATAAAACTAAACGACATCTCACGCTACAAACCCGTTATTAAAGGAGATTCGGTTGTGACGTCGGAGTTCAATTCGACCTTTCCACCAAACATACTGGTAGGACGGGTGCGCTCGGTGGGTGTTCAACCGAACGAAACGTTTCACGACATTACGCTCGACCTGGCCACTAATTTCGGTAACCTGTCATTCGTGTACGTAGTCGAAAATCGGCTGAAAGACCAGCAAGAACAGTTGGAAAAACAAGTTGAATCTGAGAAATGACGCTGCGCGAAATTCTGTCAACAATCCTGGTTTTTCTGCTGTATCTGGCCCTGCAAATCCTTCTGGCCCGTAACGTAGTACTGTTCGACTACGCGTTCTGCTTTGTATATATTGCCTGTGTTCTACTTCTGCCGAACGAAACCAGCCTGACGTGGCTCCTGATTATTGCATTCGCAACGGGTCTTATTGTCGATACCTTTTATAATACGCTGGGAATGCACGCAGCCGCTACGGTGCTGATGGCTTACTGCCGACCGCTGATTGTGCGGGCGCAGATCGACGTGCCGGGAATGGAAGCCAGGATTGAATTTTCACTGCAGGAAATAGGGGTGGGCACTTTCTTTCGCTACGTGTTCATACTGGCTCTAATACATCACACAACCCTGTTTTTCATTGAAGCCAGCAGCGTGTCACTCCTGATTCCCACCATGATACGGGTGGGAGCCAGTACGTTGCTCACAACCGTCAGCATCGTTCTGATTCAATTTTTTACGCGCAACTAACATGGCCGAGACCCTCAGTATCCCTCCAAATGCCACCCGTCGGGCAATCTATGAGATACTTATTCCGCAGATAGCTGCCTTAGTCGATGGCGAGCCGGACCTGATTGCTAACCTTGCCAATGTTGCGGCCGCGCTCAAAGAAGCGTTCGGTTTTTTCTGGGTTGGCTTTTACCTTAAAAAAGACGATCAGTTGGTCCTGGGACCGTTTCAGGGGCCAATTGCCTGCACCCGCATTGCGTTTGACAAAGGGGTGTGCGGGGCTGCCTACACGCGCGGAGAGATAATTCTGGTGCCCGACGTCGACCTGTTTCCGGGCCATATCGCCTGTAGTTCAGCGTCGAGATCCGAAATCGTTGTGCCTGTGTTCGACCAGGCCGGAAACGTGGCGATGGTGCTGGACGTCGACAGCGATGTGCTGGCTGATTTCAGTGAAGTCGACGCCGAAGGCTTAGCGCGGATTGTTCGCTTGATTCAGGTGCTTTAATGCTTACATTAGCCGTTAAATTAGCCTGACTCCTTAAACCATTGGGGAGTGGAATCGTCTTAGTACCGGACTTAACCCATACCGACCATGTTTAAGAAAATAGCCCTTAGTGGATTGCTGCTTTCTTTTCTGTCATTACCCCTGTTAGCGCAGCAAACGGCTGCACCCGATACTTCTGCTCAGTCGGGTGCCCGAATGGGTAGAAGCCGGTCAATTGTCCAGCGCGAACTGGGCGACCCGGCTACCCAGGCAAAAAATATGACTGACCACATGACGCAGCAACTGGCACTTGATCAGGCTACGTCTCAGAAAGTGTATGACATAATGCTGGTACGTGCTCAGAAAGTGGATGCAATTCACGCGAGTTCCGACGCCAAACGTGTTAAAAAACAAGCGCTAAAAGCAACCGCTGACGATTTTAAGGCCGAGTTGAAGAACATTCTGACACCTGAACAGTTCGCCAAACTTGGGTCTCTGAAAGATCGTAAGCGGCAAGATCGTGGTGGAACTGGCAGCGACGATAAAAATCAGCAATAATTTTGGTGATTAAGTTAAAAAGGTCACCGAATGTCAATTGATATTCGGTGACCTTTTTTCATGAATTCTAAACCATATTGGTCTCGTACACAGTATAGTCCTCTGCCAATGGTCTTTTTGTGAAAACTACGTAACACAATGTCTTCTCCACTCTCTCGTCGGTCGTTTATTCATAAGACATCGCTCGCAACGGCAGCAGCTATCGCAGTCCCAACCATAGTATCAGCAAAATCAAACCGATACTCGGCCGAGTCAATGACTCTGGGACACAATGGTTTTCGGTATCGCGTGGTGCCGGGCTGGGGTGTGCTGGATGCGGGAAAGAACCCCGTTAACGACTGCCATGAGATGGTGCAGGATGCTAAAGGACGTATCCTGCTGCTGACCAATGAAACAAAAAACAATGTTCTGATCTATGACAAATCGGGGAAATTGCTCGATTCCTGGGGGCATGAATACCCCGGTGCGCACGGGCTCACGATTGGTGGCGAAGGCCCCGATCAGTACCTGCTCATCAGCGATACCGACCGACATCAGGTCATCAAAACTGATCTGAAAGGCCGCGAGCTGATGAAGTTAGACTACCCGAAGGAAACAGGACAATACGCGTATCCTGCCCAGTTCAAACCCACCGAAACCGCCGTAAACCCTGCCAATGGCGACATTTACGTAGTGGATGGGTATGGACTGAACTACGTGACCCAGTATGATAAAACAGGGAAACTTATTCGGTCATGGGGTGGCAAAGGCGAGGGGGATGCTACGTTTGACTGCTGCCACGGTATTGTGGTTGACCGCCGTAAGGCCGACGCCCCCACATTGCTGATTACCGACCGTCGGCGTAACGCACTCAAACGATTTACGCTCGATGGCAAGTACCTGTCAACTATTGCCCTGCCGGGGTCGTACATCTGTCGACCAGTTATTCACGGCGATAACATCTACGGGGCTGTTTTTCGCAGTACATCCGACTCGTATCCTGAATCGGGCTATGTTCAGATCTTGGATAAAAACGACCGGGTTATTTCTACGCCCGGTGGCTCAGAACCCATTTATCAGCATGGTAAACTGGGCGAGCAACGTAAAGACCGAAACCAGGCGGCTTTTATACACCCCCACGACGTACTGGTTGACGAAGACCAGAGTATTTATGTGGCACAGTGGGCCTCCAAAAAAACCTACCCGATTAAATTAGAACGGGTGGCCTGAAGAGATGATTAGAAGTTATGAACGCGTTGATCTTACTGCAGACCCGTACGGCCCAACCAGCTGACTGGGTATTATTTTTAGGCCATTTTCATCCACTAATCGTTCACCTGCCCATCGGTTTCCTGCTGATTGCCGGCCTGCTTGAACTGGATCGGCTAACCCGGCGCAATACGGTCAGTGCTCACACCATTACGTTAATTCTGTTCTGGTCGGCGGTGAGTGCCACCATCGCCTGCGTGTTTGGGTACTTACTGTCGCTGGGCGGAGGGTATGATGAAGAAACCCTGAACGACCATATGTGGCAGGGCATCGGTATGGCGGTGTTCGCCTGGATTGCCTGGGGGGTGAAATCTGAAAACCTGGGGCGTATCGTTCCTTTCGCTCAACGCATGTATCTGCCCGCACTGGGCGTATCCCTATTGCTGCTGCTGGCAGCGGGCCATCATGGTGGTAATTTAACCCATGGCTCCGACTACCTGACCCAGTATGCACCTGAACCGCTCAGGACCCTGGCCGGCATTGAGCCCCGAAGCACAGAAATAGCGTTTAAGCCGATAACAGACGTAAACCAGGCAATGGTGTTTGAGCAGATCGTTAACCCAATTCTGCATAGTCGATGCGTGCAATGCCACAACGCGAAAAAAGCCAAAGGTGGATTGCGCTACGATACGGCCGAGATGCTCAAAAAAGGGGGCGAGGATGGGCCCGTTTTCGTAGCGGGCAAAGGGTTACAAAGCTCGATGGTGAAGCGGTGCCTGTTGCCCGAAGATGATGAGCATCACATGCCGCCGAAAGGTAAACCGCAGCTTAGCGATAGCCAAATAGCCTTGCTAACCTGGTGGATTGATCAGGGCGCATCGTTCGACAAAAAAGTTTCGGACCTGAACGTAAACGATGCTATCCGGCCAGTGCTGGCTTCGCTCGGTGGAGGAGGTCCGGTGGAAAACGGTCCATCTGGCCTGGAAGGAGGAACGATAGCTGCTACATCCGGACCTGCACCAGAGTCGCCAGTGCTAACGATGAAAGTCCCGGCGGCTGATCCGAACATAATTAGTGAAGTGAAGAAAACGGGTCTGTTGGTATTGCCCTTATCGAAAGAGCAGAATCAACTTGAAGTCAGCGCGGTGAATGCTCGGACCTTTGGGGATGCACAGGCAATCGTGTTGCCTAAATTGACGCAGCAGATTGTGTGGCTCAAGTTAGGAGACACGCAGGTAACAGACGCAGCCTTAACGCAGATCGCTAAGCTTAAAAATCTCCAGAAACTGCATCTGGAACAAACCAACGTGACCGATGCCGGTCTGAAGCAACTCAAAGACCTAAACAATCTGGAATATCTTAACCTCTACGGCACGGCCATCACCGATGCAGGCCTGACCGAACTAGCAGGCCTGAAAAACCTGAAAACAGTGTATCTCTGGCAAACTAAAGTGACCGAACAAGGTATAGCAAGCCTGAAAAAAGTTATGCCTAAACTCGATATCATCAGCGGTATCAGTGAGCAGGCCATTGCCGAATTTGCCAAAGCTACTCCTGTTGACATAAAAGCAGGCGAAGCAAAGAAAAACTGAATAACGTAGCGGTTGTAATGCTGTCTGGCCGACTAAAGTAGTCCCGAAAACGTGTAGGGCTTTTTCACCGATCAGTTCACAGTGACTTTATTCGTGTTTGTATGGCTACCTGGTTCCTGATACGCTATCGCTTACTTCTGCTCAGTGCTACGGCTGGAGTCTTTGGCGCGTCGCTCTGGCTGACAGCCTGCCACTCATCGGTTGATAAACCCCCTGACGTAGTAGCAGCCGAAGCCAATTTGCCCGAGAAAGTTGATTACAACCTGCATGTTAAACCCATCCTCTCCGACCGCTGCTTTGCCTGTCATGGACCTGATAAAGCCAAACAGCAGGCCGGCTTGCGGCTCGATACCCCGGAGGGCGCTTATGCTGCGTTAGCCAAAAGTGGTCATAAAGCCATTGTGCCGGGCGATTTGGCCCGCAGTGAACTGTTTCACCGCATCACCAGCATTGATCCTGAGGAGGTCATGCCCACGCCTAAATCGAACTTGAGCCTGAG
>DATHAW010000215.1:0-4029 GCA_035296465.1 Spirosoma sp. | reverse complement strand
AAAACTTTGACCTCCTCAGCCAACTGCGCATCGGTCGTGCTTTTCAACGCATCGATGGTGAAGTCATAACTCTCCATTACCACCTTCGACAGGGCTGCTTTCGTCTTCAACTCATACATCTTTTCTAAATTCTTGCCCTGGTAGGGATTCGTCTTACCGCTCGCGGCCGACGCAAAATTGAAGTTGCCGTTAGCCAGGTGCAGCATCTGTTCGGCGAAAGTGCGGATTTCAGGCGTTGGCTTGTAATTTGTACCTTCCTCAGACATAGCATCCAGGTATTCTTTCGTGTATTCTTTGGCCCGTTGCCACTCGGTAACCAATTGGGCAACCGTTGTTGTCGAGCCGTTTCCGGCTGCCCGTCCCGTTAGCAGGCCCGACAGTAAAAGCAATCCTGTGACCAGCATCCGGCCGTGTATCTTTGTGAACATACTGGGTAATTTTATGAATTGATGAGCCAATATAAAAAACATCTGCAACATGACCGGTGCCAGGCACATTTTATTGTCAGTGATACCAGAATAGCTGGAGGTAGCTTTGAAAGGATATCACTACACGTACTGCTCCACTAATTGAGGGCGAAGTGGCTGGGTGCGCCCAACTGTTGGTCGAAAACGTCCTGTTTTTTCTGAATTAATACCGGCCTATGACGAATGACTTACAGACGCGCCGTTTTTCTGACCTGATCAAGCCAGATTGCCCGTCCGGTGCAGTTCCAGTGGGTGTCGCTGTGCATATAGGGCGACGTTTGGGCCTTTTTATAAATGCTAAATACGTCAATGGGTTTCACCCGAAGTGTGGGCGACTGCTGTACCCGTTCGATCAGCTGGTTGTAATCAGTCCGGCCGGTTTCCAGAATGCTTGCTTTGTTGGGTATGATGGAAAGGTACACCTCATCAAAGCCGAGTCGTTTGTAGCGGTCTGCCACGGCATTTACGCTGTCAACCAGCGTGTCCACTTCGCGGTCCGTGAGTCGTGAAAATGAGGAGTTCAGCTTTTTAGTGGTATCTGTGTCCATATTCACGAACACGTTTTTTCGGTCGGTCGACAAACCAACATAGGTGTTCCACCGGTCAAACCAGTTGAGCGTTAACTGAGCTTTTAGCTCTTTGAACCAGAACGCCCAATCCTGGCTAAACAACGCCGATTCGAGTCGTTCCTCCACGTCCGTCCGATGAAATTCATTACTGAGACGTTTGAGGAAGGTTACCCGCGGAGTGGGGTTTTGGCTTGTATCCTGCTCGACAGTTAGTTCACTCACTGGAATGGCGAAGTGCTCCCGAAAATGGCGCTCCACCGTTTCCAGAATCAGGATGTTTCGTTTTGATGAATCGAGTTGTGCCCGTTGCCGAAATCCCCATGCCACCCGCTGGTAATGACTTACGGGAAAATCGGCCCGACTAATCCGTTGCTCTTCCGTAAAACTGTCGCCAATGATATACAGGTGCGTTGAAGCCGTATCGCTCGATACCGGCCTGGTTGGGCAAACGAGCTGCGCTTGTTTAAACTGGGGCAGGGTTGATAGCCGGTATAGGTCGCCGAACCGGTAATCGTCAACGATAATACCGGCCTGGTAGAGCCAGTGAGACACCGTCGTCGATAAGCCACCGGCCCAGAGCACCAGCGCCATGGCCAAAACAAGGTAACGTAGAACACGCATAAGAAAGTCATATGCCGTAAATGGCTGACATTGTTTACCGGAGCCGATCACTAAATAACTGCACAACCCGCTGCGATCCGCTTAAACTAGATAATTAGTTGGTTCGTTCGTCGAACTGAAGCGTCACTGGAAAATTGCTTGGGATGGGCCGGTCGCCAACGATACGTCCGTTGAGGTCGTAGAATGTCGTGAAGCCGCCAGACTTTACGCTGACTAATTCAACGCCCGCGCCAAGCCGGTGGTATCTGACGTCGTTACGTCCTGGCTGCAGGGCATGCACCTCGAACCGCCGTTGGCCCTGCTGATCGAGTATCGCCACTTCCGTGTCGGTAGCAAGCTGCAAAAGCCAGTTGGTTTGTTCCTCATCGGGAAACAGCCGGAACGAACCACTACGTATCGGCCGGTACAACTGCGTACGTTTGGCAATCTGCCCGTTACTGTTTATCGTCACCAGCTGGCCCTCCTCCGTGATGGTCCGAATGGCTGACTGACCGGTAGGAAGCAGTGCTGGCCCGGCCATTCTGGTTTCGGGTTCTTCCTCAGTCCGGCGCTCAATCCGGGTTGGAAAATGGGGATGCTGAGCGCCGGTTTCGCGCCAGTAATTTACCGTGCCGTCGGGTTGAACACCTAGTACGTCCATGCCCGCTGGCGTAGCGATGATCTGGAACGGCAGTAGGAGGGGGCCTTTGCGTGGAGCCGCCATTAGCCGCACAAAGGCTCGTTGCTGACGGTCGAGCGCGTAAACATGGCCGTCCTGATGAGCCGCCAGTGCCACTATGTTGCGCTGCTGCATACCGCGCGGTCGAACCAGATACGTAGGATCGAGGCCTTTGGGTAGGCGAATAGCCAGTAGGTTTACCTTCTTGGTGCCGGACCTGGTTAGTCCAGCACCAGATTGGCCAGGATCTGCTACGTAAAGGGTTTGATCGGTCATGAACAGATACTGCAACCGGCCATTGTCGAGAAAATCCACGGCGAGTGCATTGCTTCGGATAGGTCCATCCGTGTTTGCCTGCCTTATTTTATAGCCTTCGGGTGTTACCAATACTACTGTCCCGCCTTCTGTTTGCGCATAAAACTGGGCTGAACCACTGCTTAGGCTGCCTGTTGCAATCGGTGCTGCCGATAGCGGGGCATCGAACTCGGTTTTTTTCTGCAACAAAACTTTGTTTAGCACTGCCTGGCTAGCCCGGCGCGTGGTGCGACCGAGCACAATCGTAGACAGGATTTTTTCGTTGCCGTAACTGGCCTGATAGGCCATATTTTCCAGATTCTCCAATGCCGGAACACGCTCGTCCGGGCTGCGGTCATTCACAGCTATATCGCGGGTACGATCAGGATTCAGCAGGTTTTGCCAGGCGGGCGGCCAGCTTGCCGACACCGTGGTTCCAGCTCGGTTCAGGCGGACAAAAGCCGTGAAATTAGCCGGGCGAAGGGTATTGTTGAGTAAATCGGTCTGGCGTTCGTCAGTCGACCAAACGGCCCCGCGCTGAATTTGCTGGAGGTAATCCTGCATGGCTTCTTCGCTGTTGGCTACTACCAGCGCCGAGTTATGCTGCGTGACCCAACTTTGTGCAAATCCGGAAAATAAGCTAGTGAACAGCGAGGCCGGGATTTCGGGTACGTTCAGACGCAATAGTTTATGGCCCAGGAATGTCTTCGGCGACTCGGGTTTTCCGGCACCGGCGCGGTAAGCTATCTGCTGGTAGGCGTTGGCCAGCAGCCGGGCATCGCGGCTACTCAACACCAGCACCTGCCGGGGCGAGTTTACTGGTGACTCCATCCGGCATAGCAAAATGTCGGAGTCCAGGGCTTCATACAAGGGACTGGTAACAGGAGCAATCTGGCTGAACCGGGTGCGTAGAAAGTCACTGGACGCCGATTCGAGCAACCCGCTCATCGACTGGCCAAAGTGGCGTGCATCGCTAATGGCAATGTGGTAAAGTGTCGCCGTTGTTTGTGGAATCAGATTGGCATGCGTGATGCGTCGGGGCGTCTGGCCTTCAAACAGGGCTGCTACATCGCGTCGGTTGCCAATCTCGCCTGCTGCGTAACCGATCAGGTGCAGCCGGGAGGCCGACGGGCGAAACCGAAGCGTCAGTTTCTCCGGCAGGAACAACCGGATCAGCGACCCTGAGTTGTTAAACAGCGATTGCAGCACTTCGGGTCGGACGGATAGCCCGGCCTGGTGGTCAGCGTCTATCTCCGAACCCGGATCGGGCTGCGTTAGCTTCAGCGGCTGGTGCATCCGTTTCGCTACGTTTTCGATCAGGATGCCCGATACGCTGCCCACGAGCATATTGTCAGTCAGAATAAACGAACCAACCGGTTCATTGTCCCGCGATACCAGGTCCAGAATTTTTTCGCCAGCA
>DATHAW010000214.1:0-2406 GCA_035296465.1 Spirosoma sp. | reverse complement strand
TGACGCAGGTAGTCGACGGCTTTCTGGGTGGCCGGTTGCTGCTCAATCAGATAAAACAGCGTCTGGCTCATCATAGCGATGTTCATTTTTTTGCTTTTGGGTGCGCCTGGTCGTAAGTCTTTTTCAACTGCTCCAGGCTGGTATGCGTATAAATCTGCGTAGCGGCTAAACTACTATGTCCCAAGAGGTCTTTAATGGCGTTGAGGTCGGCACCCCGGTTTAGCAGGTGTGTCGCAAACGAATGGCGCAGGACGTGCGGGCTCTTTTTTTCAAGCGTCGTAACGAGAGTGAGGTGCCGTTTAACGATGCGCTGAATCAGGACCGCATAAGCCGCCACCCCCTTATCGCTCACAATCAATACGTTCTGGTCGGCTTGTTCGTTAAATTCTTCTTTTTTTAGCTGAACGTACTGCTGAATCAACTCGAACAGCGGCTGAGTAAGGGGAATGATACGGTGTTTATTACGCTTGCCGAGAACCTGAATCGTTTTGTCGTATAAATTGACGTCCACCGTTTTCAGACCCGTAAGTTCGCTTAAACGGATGCCGGTTCCGTAAAGAAGTTCAAGCACCAACTTGTCCCGGATGGCTTCGAACGTGTTGCCAAATTCAACGTCGTTCAATAGCATGTCCATCGGTTTTTCTTCGACGTAGACCGGCAGTTTTTTACTTATTTTCAGCGCCTGAATCTTCGTCATCGGGTCTAAGTCAATTACTTTCCGGCGTAACAAAAAGCCGTAGTACGCCCGCAGGGTTGCTATTTTCCGATTCACCGACGACTTATCCATCTCGGCTTCCACCAAGCTTACCATCCACGAACGGACGTGCCGAAAGTCGGCGCGTTCGGGATGGGCAACGTTACATTCTAGGGTCAGAAACGCACTGAACTGGGCCAGATCGTTAGCGTAAGCTGTCAGTGTATGGTGGCTCAGCCGCTTCTCGTACCGGATGTGCTGGAGAAAGTCTTCGGAAGGGGTAGTCATAGGGGCAAATTTACAGCGCTTCGGGCCATAGGGTTGGCAAAATAAGCAACAAAAAAAGCAGCAAACATATCTGCTTGCTGCTCTGCGCCTTCGCAGGTTTGATCAGTTCGCTGACTGCGCAATCAACGACTTCCTGATAAACCGCGTCCCAACCGTCAATACTAACCGGGCCGACATGCGGCAGTAAAGTTCTATTGCTCGGTATGGTTGCCATACATACGCTCTTTGTATGTGGCCTTGATAACTTCCATGCGACGCTTAACCGACGGCTTTTTAAACGCCGTCCGCGACCGCAACTGCCGCAACACACCCGTTTTCTCGAATTTCTTCTTGAAACGCTTCAGGGCTTTGTCGATCGACTCGTTGTCTTTAACGTTAATGATAAGCATGTTTTTGAAATATTGTGTTTAGCTAAAACGGGGAGCAAAGATAGTAGATTTGACCGCATGAAGCAAGCCATTATCGACTTAGGAACCAACACGTTTCATCTGCTTATCGTTGAAAAACAACGCAACGAGTCTTATACAACGCTTTTTCGCGAAAGTCGCCCGGCAAAAATCGGTCAGGCAGGCATCAATCAGGGATTTATTACTGAAGATGGCATTGAGCGGGCGCTAACTGTACTGAGCTATTTTCGCCAGAAATTAGACCAATTTGGCGTGATGCCTGAGCAGGTGTCAGCCACGGGCACGAGCGCTATCCGCGTAGCCCGCAATCAGGCTGAGTTTATCGAACGGGTCCGGCAAACAACCGGCATTCAGGTTCGGGTCATCTCGGGCGAACAGGAGGCCGACTACATTTATCACGGGGTGCGGGCAGCCGGAGCTTTAGATGATCAGACGGCACTCATTATAGACATCGGCGGGGGCAGCGTTGAGTTTATCCTTGGCAACAAAACACGCCCATTCTGGAAGCAGAGTTTCGAGATTGGCGGGCAGCGGCTCCGCGAACGGTTCATGGCCGGTGCTGACACCATCAGTTCCGCAAGTATTCGGCGACTACACGATTATTTTCAGGAACAGCTACTCCCACTGGCCAATGCCATTCACCAGTATACGCCTACCGTATTAGTTGGGTCATCGGGCTCTTTCGATACGCTGGTCGACATGTGGTTCATGCACGAGTACGGGATTTTACCCCCGCCTGACCAAACGGCATTCGATCTACCTGTTACGGAGTTTTACCGCGCCTATGAACTACTAGTCACCCACAACCACGCCGAGCGAATGCAGATTCCCGGCATGATCGAACAGCGCGTCAACATGATTGTGGTAGCCGTTTGCCTGATCGACTACGTACTGAAGACATACTCTTTAAAGCAAATAAGAACCTCGACGTATTCGCTGAGAGAGGGCGTACTGGCGTCGCTCAAATGAAAAAGCGTGGACGGCGGGTCCGACGCATCGGCAGCCCCTGAATGCAGC
>DATHAW010000213.1:0-9103 GCA_035296465.1 Spirosoma sp. | reverse complement strand
CAATAATGACGCCAATGATACCGGCATAGGCTCCAGCTTTAAAAATGCTACCGATAGCATCGCAGCTAGTCATAAACAGCGTTAACAACAGGGCCACAAAGGCAACGGGCACCGAACGAAGCAAAGTTTTCATAAACATTGACTGATTTGAGTGGTGAACAACTGCCCGATAGCAAACAAGTTGCCTAATTAACTGGCTCTGTCTCAATTTGTTCTGGCCATCCCATTATCAAATATTCCACCAATACGTCCATTTTAGCACCAGTGCCCGGTTTTTTACGGCAAACAGTCCCGGAACGTCCTGGCCAATCTGGGGGCTGAAGCTGGGGAGGTAGTTGTCCGTATAGACCAGGAAAAAATCCGATGCGGGTTTGTAGCGCCACTGGATACGGGCGTTCAGGTTCATGTTTTTCTGCTGTTCGTTGTACTGCAAAAAAGTGGTGAGATAGAGCGTATTCGTGATGGTTACGTCGAAACGCGGACCAACGAGCCAGAAAGTCGTGCGTCCCCACGGCTGGGGCAACCGGATGTCATTGTAGTTCGCACTGACGGCTAAGCTAACGAAGGGTTGAAACCGATAACCTACGTCTGCGTGCAGATTCAGGCGAGTGCCATTGGCGTAGTAACCGCCGTAGCGGCTCGTGAACCCGTAGGTAAACAGGCTCTGTGGTTTCGACGTGAAGGCCGTTCCCCAGGCATTCCAGCGGTGAGTGGTGCCCGTAGCCAATGTCTCGCGGCCAGTGTTGGTTGGGTCGAAGGGTTGCAGCAGCCGGACGTAGTCCGTGGCAATCCAGCTCGTAAACGTACTGCGACTGCGGAATGTAAAGAGATAACTCAGATAGCTTTCGCTGTCGCTCATCCGACCGGCGGGATCGAAAAAGTACGTAGAGTGCAGTAGCGGACCGTGGCTCTGAATACCTCCGCTTGCTGGCAGAAACGTATAACTCGCCGTCCCCTGCGCCCGCTTATACCCCCGTCGCGGCACATAGCCTGCTTCGGCCGTGAAGTTTTTGCCCACTGCTTCGAGTTGCCCGCCGAGCAGCCAACGGCGGCTGTTATACTGCAAATTGCCGGCGTAAACCCCGTCATTGCCCCGTGTGCCGGGCTGAAATGATTTAATATACATGGCCTTGCCCGTCCAGAGGTTATTGGCCGATGCCAGGTTATATTCAAAACCTACGTTGCGATTATACTGCGAATAAGCCGGTTTATCCAAAACAGGCTCGTATCCGAGCGATTGCTTATTAACTAAGAGCACCCCTACGTTGGAGCGGGCAAACACGCGCCGTTGTAATGCCATGACGGCGAAGTTCTGCATGGGCAGCGGTGCTGCATTTGGCCCCATGTCCTCTACGCGTCCCGTCTGCATATCCATTAGACCGATGCGCCAGTCCTTGTTAAGTTTGCCGCTCAGCCGCGCCCCAAACCGAATTGGCACGCCACCCAGTCCAATCCGGCGGCTAAAAAAAGGCCGGATGGTGGCATAGCCAAAGTTGGTGAACTGATCGCCGTTTTCAAGGAAAAACTGCCGCCGTTCGGGGAAAAACAGCTCGAACCGATCCAGGTTTGTAACCTGCTGATCGACATCCACCTGTGAGAAGTCGGGGTTGATGGTCAGGTCCAGGTTCAGCGACGACGTAATGGCTACTTTCGCATCCAGGCCGGCGTTGAATCGGTTTTTGTTGGGAATACCCCGCGCGTAATCCCGCGACAGGCTGGTTAGGGCATAGGGAATCAGGGATACGTTGGCGCCCTGCTGCGGAGGTGGCTGGTCCCAGACCAGAACGCCGGTATAAGCGAGGGAGGCCGTTGGAAACTGCCGGGGAACGGGTGTCCACGACGACTTCTCGGTTGTTTTTAAATCCTGCCGGCCAAAATTGATTCCCCAGCGGGTAATGCCCTGTTTGTAGCGGATGGTCTTGAACGGAATGGCCATCTCAACAACGTATCGGTCGGGGTAGTTACGCACGGCCGACGTCCATTTATTATCCCAGCTCAGGTTTGCCCGGCTGCCTTCATACAAAAGCCCATCCCACTGCGCCCCAGCCGCGTTGGTACCAAACGTAAATCCATTGGTTTGGTCGTCGAAGGTGTCCATAAAAAAAATGAAGTTGTCGTTGCGACCGAAATTCCAGTCGCGCCGGAGCGACTCGACTATGTAGGGGCCAGCCACGTTGCCGTGGTAGCAGATGGCACTGAGGTATAGGTTTCGGTCATCGTAGGTCATCCGGACTTCGGTGCGTACGTTCGCCCGGCTGGTGTCCATTGGCAGCACCATCCAGAAGTTATCAGCCACTTCAGCGGCTTGCCAGGCTGCTTCGTCTATGGATCCATCGACCACAATGGGCGACGTCCGGTCAGGTGTTCCTAACCCGGTTGCTGTGGCCCGGTTGATATGAAGCTGGTAGGTTTCGTTTTTCTTCTGAGCCAGCAGGGGGAAAGTGAGCAGCAATCCGTTGAGTAAAATGAGTAGAGAACGCACTGAAGATAAAATAGGAGTAATAAACTATGAATAGAAGGCGCCGGGTAGGATTGTTTACCCCTGTCAAGCCAAAAGCCGGTTTGTCATCAGATTTTAGCTGACAAACCGGCTTTTGGTTAATTTACCATAAATACCGCATTCCCGAACAGTAACTTACCGCTATACCAAAAGCCGCGAAACAAGGGGTCATCGGCCAGGTAGACCACGCTCCCCCTGCCAACGTTTTGAACACCCATCAGCAGCGTGTTTTTTAGCTTGTTCCTGGCATTTTTTCCCGAGAAACCCGCTACGTAGTTATCCGATTTCAAATACCCCACGTTCCAGCCCTCTTTCAGAAAATCGAAGTTAAAGGCATTCTGCACCAGGGCGTGATAGCCGCCCGTCAGGCCAAATCCAAGCGGGTGGCTGGTATCGATGTTGACGCGGTAAATACTACCCGGCGTTTCATCCGAAATAGCGTTTCGTTCGCGGTCGCCATACACCTTGAGCGAGTCGACTGGGCTTCCCTGTTTCTTATCGTCAGCTTTATCCTTATCCCCTTTATCGGCTTCTTTCTCTTTCAGGCCGAAGCCTTCTTTACCGGCCAGGAACGAAGCGCCCCGCTCCATTGCAATGAGCTTGCCACCTGCCTGTACCCAGGCCCTGATAGCCGCCAGGTTTTTATCGGTCAGAAACCGCCCATAATTGTAGTTCGTTGGCAACACCAGCACGTCCAGCTTATTCCATTCCACATTGCCCAGCGTATTGCCGTCGATGAGCGACACGGGGTAGTTCAGCTCCTGATCGAAGTAGTGCCAGACTTCCCCAGCCGCCGGTGGCGACGCGCCTTCTCCGACTACCACCCCTACGCGCGGGGCCTTCAGGGCCATCACAAAATCAGACCCGAAGTCGGAGCCTTTGGTTACAAATCCTGTTTGTACGGGTATCAGCGGCAGGTCGGCCTCGGCAGCTGCCTGCGTAACAAGCCGGTCGAACCGGTCGCCCAACAGCTCGTTGCCCGCCCGTGTAATCAGCAGCGTTCCCGACGGATAGGCTTTTCCATCCAGTTCAAACGATTTCTCGGCTGCCCGCACCCTTATTTTCTGCTTCAGCAGGTTAGCTAGTAACTTCACCGACGGCATCGACTGCCAGCGGGCAATATAAGCATAGGCGCGGCCAGCGGACACCGGAGTTGCAGGCGTTGATGATACGGCCGGGACTGGGTTCAGGCGCGTGCTTAAGCCGTAGGTCTGCAAACCAAATGCATAGGGCAATGACCAGGCTGTAATGTCATAGGTAGCGGAGTCCTCCAGGGCAGAATTCGGCTCGAACAGAATCTTCAGCAGGGTCGATTTGGGCTGGTAGGCGCTGATAAGCATATCCTCGGCCGCCACCGATACGGTTTTTTCCTTCTTCTGGTTGGTGTAGTTGAAAGCCCCACCCGCTGAGGCAGGCAGCGTCTGGGCCTTGCCCGCATAGCCGTAACTGATTTTATTCCGGTCCAGCAATTGCTGCAGGGCTTTCATCCGGCCCGCGTCGCTATTGGATTTGATCACGTAGGTTTTGTATGCGCCAATAGGTGCCGTGCGGGCTTTATCAAAATACGTACCGAAGGCAGTAACGATCTCGGCCGGACGATCAGCCACCGATTCGAGCGTAGCGATGCTGGCCGCTACGTGGTGGTCGATGCGCTGGCGAAGCGTGAGCGTGTCGCCATCGGCTTTTTCAATTGCCAGTCCCGCCCGACCACTGCCGCCCTGCTCGTAGGTCATGCCAATGGCCCCGTTATAGGTTGGGTAGGTATCGCCATAGCTGGGATAAAAAAGGTCGAAGCGTTCGCGGGTGTAGTAGAGCCAGCCATTTTTGTCGAAATGACGGCTGCAATACTGCCCGATGGTCTGTTGAAAATCGCGCTGAAACGGGGTGATGTCTTCGTGATACGGTTTGGCCGATGGGGCAAAATAATAAGGACTTTCGACCCCCATTTCGTGAAAGTCACCGTGCAGGTGGGGCATCCACTGCTGGTAGAGGGCCATGCGCTGCTGGGTAACTTCCTGCGTTTGCCAGGCCCAGTCGCGGTTGGGGTCGAACAGGTAGTGCGTGTAGCGACCACCCGGCCAGGGTTCGTTATGCTCGCGGGCCGAGGGGGTTGGATCGCCCGTGCGGCCCATCATCTGGTTGTACCAGTTCACGTAGCGGTCGTGCCCATCGGGGTTCAGGCCGGGATCTAGAATGACGACAGACGTAGCAAGGACTTTCTGCGACACGGCATCTGTCCCGCTCACCAGCTTATACAGCACCTCCATAAACGCTTCCGAACTAACGGCCTCATTGCCATGTACGTTGTAGCTGAGCCAGGCAATTGGCGGGGATGAACCAGCCGTGGGCTGCCCTTCGAGCAGTCCGATACGCCGGAGGTTGTTGGTTCGGATGTTATCGAGCCGGGCCAGATTCGCATCGGACGCAATAGCTACCACCATGAGTTGGCGGCCTTCATACGTGGTGCCGTAGGGAAGAAGTTTTAACCGATTGGGTAGTTGCCGGCCGATATGCTCGGCGTAGGCCAGTACGCGGTGGTGGGGTGTGAAGCGATCCCCCACTTTATAACCGAGAAACTGAGCCGGTGATGATAGGGTAGTCGAAGAGGGAGCCGTCGTTTGGGCCAGGCCGGGCATCGAAGCAATTGCCAGACCTGTCAGCAACAAAAGATACTTCATGGATGAAGGTGAAAAACAGAATAGCTAATACCCTCAAAAATAGGAGTAAAACGTACAGGAACCCGTTTTCTTGAAAAATTTTAGCGGTACTCATTGCATTATTAACTCATGGCTCTACCTTTGCACCACGATTCGCCAATGGAGCGGCTTAACAGCCAATTCGCTGGGTCTTTACAAAAAGACGGCCGATTCGTCTAGCGGTTAGGACATCGCCCTTTCACGGCGGTAACACGGGTTCGATTCCCGTATCGGTCACCTAACAACCCGGCAAAAAGCCCACCTTTTCAGGTGGGCTTTTTGCGTTCAATCAGGGGAACACCTAACTATACATTATTTTTCGCTGTCCGAGTGGTTAGTATACTGGGCCGGCTAACCTCCAGACGTGCGCCTGGTTAGGCCATTTAATAAAAAATTTATATAATACGCTTGTATTATCGTATAAATTTATGGATAACTAGTTAATTTTGAAACAATTCAGGTTAATCAGTGTATGCCTATAGTTGATTATTGTAATTTTAACCTATATCCATGTTATGGAAGTAAGCCGCCAGGAATACGATAAGTTACCGTTTGCCGTACGTACTGGCGCGCTTATTATGTGGGGTACACAACTGGTATCGTATTCTAAGGCAGGTCTGTTTCGTCAACTATATAGTTTTAATGGGTTTTTTGCCGAAATGTGCTTTGACGAACGCCAGGAGCGACTTGCCAACATCCATACCTTTGCCGACATCAGGCAGTTAGACCCGTACATTAGTGATATAGACTGGAAGACCATGCTGGTTTAAGCCTTTGTAAAATGGCCTAATCTGCCCGTGCTTTTCATTACACCAGAAACTAATAGACACAAAAAAACTCCGACTAACCGGAGTTTTTTTGTGTCTATTAGTTTTGATCTGAACAGGCTTTTGGGCCTTGTTTTTATTTGGCCGCGACTGTACCGCGCAGAGCACGTGGAATCTCGATGCTGGCAACCGGGTTCGTTGCTTCTTCAAGCATTTCAATGCCGGTCACCGGAATCTGGCCCACCCGAACCGACTTACCTAAGTCAAGGCCCGATACGTCTACGTCGATAAAATCGGGGATGTTTTCAATAACTCCTTTCACACGCAGTTTGCGCACGCGGGTTACCAGTTTACCACCCTTCTGAACACCCGGAGCCGTACCAATCGTGCGGACAGGAACGGCAATCTTGATGGCTTTCCCATCGGCAACCTGTAAGAAGTCGGCGTGCAGCAGCACATCGCTCACGGGGTGAAACTGAGCTTCCTGAAGAATAGCCCGGTACTCGGCCCCTTCAATGTTCAGAGCCACCTCATAAATATTGGGCGAATACAGCAATTCCCGGAATAGAATCGCCGGAGCATAGAAATGCACCTGATCCTGACCACCATACAAAACGCACGGAACATTGCCCTCGGCCCGAATCGCTTGTGATTCCGTGCGGCCGAGATTCGCTCGTTGATACCCTACAATCTCGATTTTTTTCATTTTACTTAAAAATTAAACAGTTAAAAACGAATGAGCACCGGCGTAACTAAGTCACTACCTCTACTCTTTCGTTAGTATCGTATAAACAATGAACTAATAGATTCATGATCCCGGATGCGGCCAATGGCTTTGGCGAATAACTCGGCCACCGATAGCACCCTGATTCTGGCGTTTGGCTGCTGCATGGGTAACGTATCAGCCACTACCAGCTCCTCCAATACGGAGTTTGCAATATTTTCGTGCGCACTGCCCGACATGACCGGGTGTGTACATATGGCCCGCACCGACAGCGCACCCTTCTCCATGATAATCTGGGCTGCTTTGGCCAGGGTGCCACCCGTGTCGATCAAATCGTCAACGAGCACGACGTTGGCGCCTTCCACATCGCCAATGACCTGCATCGACGCAATTTCGTTGGCCCGCTTGCGATGCTTATCGCACAAGACAATGTCGGCGTTGAAGTGCTTGGCAAACGTGCGGGCGCGGTTGGCACCACCCACGTCGGGCGAGGCCACCACCAGGTTTTCGAGGTTCAGGGCTTTGATGTACGGAACAAACACCGACGTTCCCTCCAGATGATCGACCGGAAAGTCGAAAAAACCCTGTATCTGTCCGGCGTGGAGATCTATCGTCATCAGCCGGTCGGCACCCGACGCGGCCAGCATGTTGGCAACCAGTTTAGCCGCAATGGCTACGCGGGGTTTGTCTTTACGGTCCTGCCGGGCGTAGCCAAAGTACGGAATAACGACGGTGACGTAGTGCGCAGACGCCCGGCGGGCGGCATCGACCATCAACAGCAGTTCCATCAGGTTGTCGCCGGGAGGAGGGGTCGACTGAATCACAAACACGTCGCAGCCCCGAACCGACTCCTCAAAACTGGGAGACATCTCTCCGTCGCTAAACCGGCGGCAGGTATAGCCGCCAAGTTCTTTGCCGTAGTGATGCGCTATTTTTTCGGCTAAGTAGATGGATTGAGTCCCCGAGAAGATCTTAACCGGATTGAACGAAGCCATTGATACTGAAAAATTTCCCGCAAAGATACGAAAAAAACGGGCATGGCACTGCCCATCGCCAACAGATTCTCAATAAACCGCCTGGTTTACAAACACGAGCGTTTGAATGTGAGAAGGGTTTCTGAAAGAGCCGGTTGGCCCTCAATAACTTCTCATAGACAATTCGCTTTTTTTGATGTTGTGTTATAAAAACATCATTCATCTAAACATCGAACTCGAAGATGCGCTGGTTAGGACAACGGGAAAGTGACAACGTCGATGATCGACGGGGCAGCGGAGGAGGGGGTGGACTCCTGGTGGGCGGTGGCATTGGCTCCGTCGTAATTGCGGTGATAGTGATGCTGCTTGGCGGAGATCCTTCGCAGATACTGAACCAGGGCGGGGGCGGTTCGTCAGCGACGCAGGCCCCGGCTAATCAGCAGGCCGATGACCAGGCCGCCAAATTTACCAGGGTCATACTGGCTAGTACGGAAGATGTCTGGACGCAGCTATTTGCGAGTCAGAATGCGCAATACAGAAGGCCCAGACTGGTGCTGTTCCGCGGGGTCACGCAGTCGGGATGCGGGACCGCGTCTGAGTCGTCGGGACCGTTCTACTGCCCCGGTGATCAGCAGTTGTACATCGACTTATCATTTTACGACGATCTGGCGCAACGATTTGGCGCACCCGGCGACGCGGCCATGGCGTACGTAATTGCCCATGAGGTTGGGCATCACGTGCAGAAACAAATAGGTGTCATGGACAAGGTGGATCAGCTTCGTCAACGCCTGAGCCAGCGGGATTACAACAAAGTATCGGTACGTCTCGAGCTGCAGGCCGATTTTTTTGCCGGGGTCTGGGCACACCACGCAAAAAATCTGCAGTTCGACGCGTCTGACCTCGAAGAAGCAATCACGGCCGCTAACGCCATCGGCGACGACCGGCTTCAACAGGCATCCCAGGGCCGCGTCGTTCCCGATGCGTTTACGCACGGCAGTTCGGCCCAGCGGGTGTACTGGTTCAAAAAAGGATTTCAGTCCGGCGACCTTAGCCAGGGCGATACGTTCAACAGCCGGGAAGACGCGAACATTCAATAGAAGTTAGGGTTAGTCACATGAAAAAAGCCAGATAACGTTCGTTATCTGGCTTTTTTCATGATCCGGGGTTCATGAATGGAGAGCTAGTCTACGAAAATTCGACCAGCACCTGACCTTTTTCAACCCGGTCGCCCTTGATGGCGCGAATGGCTTTCACGGTGCCGTCGCCGGGGGCTTTCAAGTTGTTTTCCATTTTCATTGCTTCCAGAATCAACACGCTGTCGCCCTTGCTGATGGTGTCGCCCACCGCTACGTTGATACCGACGATCAGGCCGGGCATGGGCGCTTTGAGGGTATTGACTTTTGCCGAAACCGCGTTGCTCATGCCCATTTTTTCGAGTAACA
>DATHAW010000212.1:0-1994 GCA_035296465.1 Spirosoma sp. | reverse complement strand
CGAATGCCAGCCTCCGTTTGGTTCGTATCTAAAAAAGCCTGAAGCTGGCTATCTAAAGCATATCCCCGTCGTTTGTTGAACTCACCTAGAAAGTCGCGTGTCCAGTTGGCCCCGTATAGTTCATAGGAATCATTATACACCGCCCGTGGTCGTTCGAGTAAGGAAACTAGCGTTGAATCGAACCGGCGCAAATACTGCGTTATTGCGGTCTTATCAAAATAATCGACGGCTGGTCCGGCTCCGCCGGGTGCTGGGCGTTTCACCTTCTGCTTGGTGGGTGCAGCCGTAAGTTTACCGCCATTCAACTGCCACTGTTTGGCGGCAATGTCGGGCGAAACGTTGGGGCCACCAAAGGGCCAACCCGTACCCGTCGACAGGTCGACACCCAGACCGAGCCGATTGGCCTCCCGAACCGTATGCGAAAAAACTGCCAGCCAACGCTTATTCAGGAACGGAATAAACTGATTCTCATAGCCTTTTACGCCGTAGATAGGAATGATGTGAACGCCCCCCAGGCCCGCTTTGGCAAACTGTTCCAACTGCCGGGTCAGTTCTATTTCGGTAACGGCACTGCCCATCCACCACCAGTACGTCCAGGGGCGGGCCGTATTTACTTGTTTCCCAGGAACGTACCTGGGTGGATTTTGCGCCGTAGCAAGTCCAGCCAAACACCAGACCGCGACGATAAGGCATCGACACAAAGGGGAGAATTGCATGAGCAGCCGGCGTATAGACAAAATTGGCAAGTAACAAACAGGTCAGAGCGTAAAGTCATCCGAATGCAACCGATATCCAGTGCTCCAGGAATTTCTAAGAAGTTGATGCATACGAGCATTATAAGTATTCACTGATTTAGTTTTCTGCGAATACCCAAAGCCAGGCAAATCTGGTCATCTAAACGGGTCTGCCTGGCTTTGTTTGATAAACAACCACTTGTTGTATAATGCCCTCTGATTCTCCGTTTGATTTGGCAACGTCTCCAGCCGGTAACTGACTAATTGATTTTGGCTTAGTTTGATGGGCAGTTCCCGGAGTTGGCCAGCCCGGTTAACGAGCAGCAGGACCGTCTCGCCCACGCGCCGACCACCAATATGCCGCAGCAGGTCGTCGCCTACGCGCAGGCCATTGACTGAAATGATTTCGTCGCCTACGTTCAGGCCATCGGTATAGGCTGCGGAGCCGCGCCGGACACCCGAAACCGTCACTTTGCCATTAACGACGGTTGTTGCCGCGCCGAGGTATCCGTCCTGATTTTTAGCCGCTACGTTTGTTAGCTGTAGCCCCACCGGTGCGAAGTACGCGTTGTAATTGATTGGGTCGGCGGTGTTGAGGGCAGTTGTAAAGAAGTCAGTCAATGGGCGACCCGCAATCTGCTCAGCCGCCCGCTGGAACTCCTCATCCGTGAAGCCGCGCTTTTGCTTTTTGTAATATTCCTGATAAAGATACCGCATCAGATCGTCCAGGTTGCGCTCGCCATTGCTGCCTGCCAAAATAGCGAGGTTTAGCAGCGAACCCAGCACGTTGCCCTTGCTATAATACGAGATCGTGGTATTTGATGAATTCTCATTCGGTCGATAGCCTTTAATCCACGCATCCCAACTCGACTCTGTTACGGACTGAACGCGGGTGCCGGGTTGGTTTTCGATCTGCGTAATGTCGTTGGCTACCCTGCTCAGGTAAGCCTCGGGCGTGTGGAAACCGGCCCGGCGCAGGATGTTTTCTGCATAGAAGGACGTGCAGCCTTCCGATAACCAGAGCATGTTGGTGTAGTTCTCGTTCTCATAGTCGAACGGTCCGAGTGCAATGGGCCGAATGCGCTTCACATTCCAAAGGTGAAAATATTCATGCGCCACTAATGACAGAAAACTCTTGTAATTGGCTTCGGTACTGTAGGCGTATCGGGTAGTTTCGAGAGTCGTTGAGTTCAGGTGTTCCAACCCCCCACCGCCTTGAGGAATGTGATGGACAATGAACAGATAGTCTGTGCAGGGATG
>DATHAW010000211.1:0-4330 GCA_035296465.1 Spirosoma sp. | reverse complement strand
GCCAACTCTAAAATATAAACAATTGAATTGTGAATCACATATAATGAGTGTATTGGCGCAACAATCTGCTATGTAATAGGATATGTATGATAGACGCTTAGCTAAACGGTAGAGCGCACTGCATCCACCCGCTGCCCGGCGCGGCTTTTGTAGCCCTGAATGGGCGAGTAGCTTTGGGTAAGCTTGCCATAATAGCCGGTGCCGTCGTAGGGGCGGAGATTGAGGTCCTGCTTGCAGGCATCGGTGCAGGTGCCGCCGTGTTCGTGGCCGCAGGTTTCGCACAGCACGACGTGGTTATTGCAGAGCGGACTGGCACAGTTGATCATACGAATGGCGGGGGTTCCGCAGCGGTAACACACCGAGACCACCGTTGGGTCGACATGGTTCACGGCCACCGTGACGCGATTGTCGAATACGTAACACTGCCCGTCGAAACCGTCGCCCCCGGCTTCCATGCCGTATTTTATGATGCCGCCATGAAGTTGATAGACGTTCTCAAAGCCCTGTGAAAGCAGATAGGCACTGGCCTTTTCGCACTTGATGCCACCCGTGCAGTACGTAATGATTTTCTTGTTCTTCAAATGGTCAATTTCGTGAACGTGGTCGGGCAGGTCGCGCAGGTTTTCCATGTCGAACGTAACGGCGTTCCTAAATTTACCCACTGCGTGCTCGTAATTGGACCGCATATCGACCAGTACTACGTCGGGGTCGTTCCGTAGGCGCTGAAACTCCACTGGGTCCAGGTGGATTCCTGTTTGCTGACGTGGATCGACGGGCAGATCGGAGTGGACAATCTCGTTCTTGACCCGAACATGCAATTTCTGAAAAGTATGGTGGTCGGCTTCGTCTACTTTGAAATCAATTTGGGCAAAACGCGGGTCAGCGTGGAGCGCAGCCATGTAGGCTTCGCAGTCGGCTGCTAGTCCCGATATGGTTCCGTTTAGTCCTTCGGCCGCTACAATCACGCGCCCCAGCAGATTTAGTCGCAGGCAAAGCAAATGGTGTTCCTCCCGATACTGGTCGGGGTTTTCGATGGTCGAATAGATATAGTATAGAAGAACGCGGTACGGTTTCATAGGACAAAATTAAACCAAAACAGTGGTAAGTCGGTAGTCAGTGGGTGGGCTACTTAGCCGCCGACCACCTACACGATGCACATTGCGATTACGGGAAATATTGGCGCCGGCAAAACAACGCTGGCCGAACTTTTAGCCAGCCACTACGGCTGGGACATCTTATACGAAGCGGTTGAAGGCAACCCCTACCTGGCCGAATTCTACGCGGATATGCCACGCTGGTCATTTAATCTGCAGGTCTATTTCCTGAATAGTCGGTTTGCGCAGGTGAGAAAAATTATGGCCGTCCGACAGGCCAATGCTGCGAATCCAGATCATCCACATACCGTTGTGCAGGATCGGACCATCTACGAAGATGCGGCCATATTCGCCCGGAATCTGCATGAGACAGGCCGCATGACCAGCCGCGACTACCAAACCTACCGGGACTTGTTTGACAACATGGTTAGTCTTGTTAGACCGCCCGACCTGATGATTTATCTACGGGCCGATCTGCCCAAGCTTCGTGAACAAATCCGCAAGCGCGGCCGGTCGTTCGAGCAGGCCATCAGCGAAGAATACCTGAACAGTCTTAATCGGCTCTACGAAGAGTTTGTCCTGACTTACCGAGAAGGGGACTTACTGATACTGGACGTAAATTCGACTGACTACACCGGGAATTCTGCCGATTTTGCCCAGGTCATACGTCAGGTAGATGCGCATTTAGCATCGCTGATGGGTAAGGGCAGGTAGGCGGTGAGTTGAGGTTTGATTGCTATTGTAGTTTTTTGGGCACGGGTCATCAGAAATCTACACCGATACGTAGTACGCCCGTTTCAAAACACTTATTCATAAATACTCCCGGCGGCCTGCTCAACCAGGCCTTTAGGTAGCAGCCACGCCATTAATTTGCCCACTTTGTTGACCGCACCCGTCACCACTTCGGCCTTACCGGCCAATGTAGCATCGACCGACAGCCGCGCTACCTCGGTGGGTGTCATGTTCACACGTTGGGCGGCCTTGCGTCCTTTTTCGCCAATCTGCGCCCGCGTCACAAACGCTGTGTCCGTAGCGCCGGGACAAACGCAGGTAACGGATACCGGTGTACGTTTCAATTCCTGCCGCAGTCCCCGGCTGAACTGGAGTACAAACGCTTTGGAGGCTGCGTACAGGCTAAGGCCCGGCACAGCCTGGTAAGCCGCCGAACTGCCGATGTTAAGGATATAGGACCTGGCCTGTTGCCGGAGCTGGGGCAGAAACAGGTAACACAGCTCCACCAGCGTACTGTTGTTCACCCGGAGCATGTCCAGATGCTGATTAAGCGAATGACGTTCAAAGGGTCCGCTCAAGCCATACCCCGCGTTATTCACCAGCATCTGTACCTGATAACCCTTCTGAGCGCACCAGTCAAAGACGCGCTGGGCGGAATCGGCTTCAGCCAGATCAACGGCCAGATACGTAGCGTCGACGCCATACGCTTTGGCCAGCCGACCGCTTTCCTGCTGCAGCAGCTCCTCCGACCGGGCCACCAGTACCAGGTTGAATTGTCGGCGGGCCAGTTCTCCGGCGATGGCCAGTCCAATGCCTTTGCTGGCTCCCGTAATGAGGGCGTAGGCCATGAAGTAAGGTAAATATAAAGTCATTGCTCCCATAGTCGCAGGTGGCTGACGTGCCATTGGGAATGGGTCAATCACGTACGACTACGGGAGCAATGACTTTCTTAGATATTGACTTTCGAGATAAACCGGTGGTAGAAGGGTGTTTTGCTGTTCTCATCTTTAGGCATGTATTTGCCCGTTACGACCGGTACGTACATCACCCGCCGACGGCTGGCTTCGCCCACAAAAGGCGATTGCTGTGCCCGATGCCAGATGCGCCCGTCGTGAACCGACAAATCGCCCGCGTTCATGTCGAAGCCGATTTCGTGCTTGTCGGGGTCGTTGTCCACGAAGTATTTCTTGCGGAACAGCATCTTGAGGAGACCCTGTTTGTGGGTGCCGGGAAGGACGCGCAGCCCACCGTTTTCGTAGGGTGTCGCGTTCAGGTGAATACCCACGTTCAGCATGGGCATGATCCGCTGGCCGAGAAAAATATCGCGCGGGCTGTCGGTGTGCCAACCCATCTGCGAAAACTTGCTGTTGGGCGTCCGGAGGTAGTGATTCATAATCAGCCCGTCTTTCTCGATCTCGGCAATGCGTCCTTCGTAGGGTTGAAGCAGATCGACAACTGCCTGAAGGCGGGGGTCCTGCAGAAATTCGTGCAGGACACTGCTATACTGTGAAAGGAAGCACAGGCGCTGGATCATGGGGTTGCCGGCCTCATCCTGACCAAACTTCAACGGAACGCCGTTAATCTTTTCACGCCCCTGGGCCAGCCATTCCTGCTCAATACGATCAACTTCGCTGATGAATAAACGGACTGTTTCGGGATTGATGAAATTACGAAAAACGATAACGCCATTCTTATTAAAAAACTGGCGTTGTTCCGGGGTAATGGTATCGCCTAGGGTAAAGGGCGGCAAGTTAATTTTGCTCATATCCGTGGTTTACAAGTCGGTGTCGTTTCTCTCAGGCCAGCCTGCAACGCTACCCAGTTGCGCTGAATTGGTTGCTGTGGGAGTATAAGGCCCCAAATCTACAAAATTTACAATTTTTGGTTCATAGTATCGCAATTTAATTCATGCGGGTTTAGTAAACGGTCCTTGTTATGGCAGTAGCATTTTAGGGTGATAAACGGTCAATTTTAACCTGTTACTTGCTAAGAAGCCGGGCAGCGTACCCATTTATCTCTGCTTAGCCGGACCAGCCAGTGAATCTTGGTTTTGCTCGTCCTCAACGTAGTTCCAGCCACTCAGTGCAATTCGTTTGCCGAGCCAGTAGAGCGGATACGTAAAGACGAACGCCCCCAGCACGTCGATGGTGTAATGGACATGCTGCACCAGCAGCAGAAAGCCTACCAGCAGCGTGCCGATCAGCGTAAAGAGCCGGTCCCACCGTCGGCGCAGACACAAAAATATCAGGAAGATACTGGACGTATGGCCCGAGTAAAACAGGTCTTTGGTGATGTACGTTTTTCCGTAGAACGCGTTGCTGATTGGGTCGATCAGGGGGATCAGACCAACGGGCGGGTTGAGCGGAAACAGGTTGATGGTCAGCATCCGCGACAGGCTGACCAGGATGTAGCCGTATATAAAGAGCATGAACACCGCCGGGCCACGACGGGCGCGTATAATAATTAGCAGGGCAGAAGCCCAGATGGTTGCAAAAATGTACAGC
>DATHAW010000210.1:0-3559 GCA_035296465.1 Spirosoma sp. | reverse complement strand
CTCAGGGTGATTTCTACATTCCGCTGGCCACCACCGAAGGAACCCTCGTAGCCAGTTATAACCGCGGCATGAAAATTTGCCGGGAAGCAGGCGGCATCACAACGACCGTACTGGACGATGCCATGCAGCGAGCTCCGCTGTTCGCCTTTGCCAACGCCCGCCTATCGCGGCAGTTTGGCGAATGGGTGACGGCCCATTTTCACGACATCAAAGCGAAAGCCGACGAGACCACGAGCGTCGGTAAACTCCGGGACATTGAGCAGTATACGGTGGGCAAACTTCGCTGGCTGCGGTTCAACTTTACCACGGGCGATGCGGCCGGGCAGAACATGGTGACCAAAGCCACGCACCACGCCTGTCACTGGATACTGGCACAGAAACCGGCCGGGCTGGAGCACTTTACGATGGCTGCCAACCTCGACACCGACAAAAAACATTCACACCTCAACACCCTGCACAGCCGGGGCAAGCGCGTCGTTGCCGAAATAACGCTTCCCAACCGCCTGATGGAAAGCCTGTTACACGTATCGGCTAAAGCGATGTTTTTCCAGCGGCAGCTTTCCAATACGGGCGCCATGCTGTCGAACGCGGTCAATAACGGGGCGCATTTTGCCAATGGACTCACCGCCATGTTCATCGCCACCGGGCAGGACGTAGCCAACGTAGCGGAATCATCGTCGGGCATCACTTACAGTGAGTTGAAAGACAATGGTGATTATTACTTCTCCGTTACGATTCCCTCCTTAGTCGTCGCTACCTACGGCGGAGGCACGGGTCTGCCCACCCAGCGCGAATGCCTTGAATTGCTTGGCTGTTATGGGGCGGGACACGTGAATAAACTGGCCGAAATCCTGGCGGCCGTGGTACTATGCGGAGAGTTGTCACTCGGCTCAGCCATCGTAGCCAATGAATGGGTCAGCAGCCACGAACAGTACGGCCGGAACCGGTAAGGCGCAGGGCACTCACCGGTTCCGGCCGTACTCAGTTATAAAACTCAACGACTTACTTAAGCGACTACTTTCGTCAAGTTTTGGTAACTGGTCTGGATGTTTTCAATACCAGGTGCCATGTCCTGCTCAACGAAGATATATTGTAGCCCGGCTAGTTTAGCAGCCGTAAAAATGTGCTTAAAGTCGACAACTCCGTTGCCTACTTCCGTAATGGTTTTCAGGTCCGACTTGATGTCTTTGATGTGCCAGAGCGGAAAACGCCCCGGTTGCCCTTTAAACAACTCTACCGGGTCTTTGCCCGCCTTGGTAGCCCAGGCCAGGTCCAGTTCCATCTTAACAAGGTCCTTATCGGTCTGCGACAGAATTAACTCATACGGTGTTTTGGCAACCGTTGCCCCGGCCCCTTCGACCGCATCGAATTCAGTCGCGTGATTGTGGTAGGCAAAACCGATCCCGGCTTTCTTCGCAGCCTCACCGGTTTTCTGAAACACTTCGATAGACTGGTTAATTTCGGCCACCGTGCTGACCGGCGTGCTTGAGCAAACCAGGTAAGATAGCCCACCTTCCGTTGCTTCATCAACCAGTTGCTGGTAATTGTCGCGCAGGTTAAGCATCGGTGGCATGTTCATGGGCATCTGATTCGCCTGGCCACCTTGTGGCGGAGAGCCTGCACCCGCTGCCCCGGTCGTGCTGGCCGGTGTCGTTGGCCGGGGCCGACGCGGAGCACCACCCGCATGGTGTGCCCGCCATTTCATCCCTAAATCCTCGACCAGGCTCTTAAACTCTTTAGCTTTGTAGCCGTAATAGCCACCCCGCGTATTGAAAGCCGATTCAACCTCTTTGTAGCCAACGGCCGCTATCTGCTTCAGGGTACCTTTCGGGTCTTCGTTCATCTGCCGAAAAAGCGTGAATAGCTGAATGCCAATCGGACGCGAAGCGGCTGGACCAAACAACTGTTCTGCCTTGGTTAATTTGGGCAAGATCAGGCCACCTAAGGTAAGCGCCCCGGCGTTTTTCAGGAAATCTCTGCGATTATTCATAGGTATAAACATGGTAAGCGAGTTTTAATGGCCAGTTCCGGCTGAAGCCGCCTGCCCGGTGGGTACGAACTGAATAGACACGACCTGCATCAATACCTGATCGGCAGCTGCCTGCGGATTGGTAAAGACAAAGTAAAGGGTGTGCATCCCCGTTGTTGGGGTAATATCGGCGGTAACCTTCTGCGACATTCGACGCATCATGGCAGCCCGGTCAGGTGCAGCAGCCGCCGACGTACTGACCGGAGGTGTAGCGGCACCGGTGGCCGTAGCACTCACCGGGCGTTGCGTAGTGGCCGTAGCGGCACCCGGCAACGTTGGGCTGCTCACTTTAACCATGGGTGTTTTGCCAACCACCGGACCCGTTGGTGAGTCTAGACGTACTTCAATTAGGCCTCCAATAGCGCCAACACGAGTCGTGGCCTGGGCCAGAATGTCAATATGACCAATATCGGTTAAATCCAGTTGCTTGTACCCAATGTAGGATTCTTTGCCGACTGCCAAAAACGTTTTGGCGGGCGTAGTGGTAAACTGCGTTCCTTTTTTAAGGTCTGCATTCTCGGGCAGCACCTCCGGGTTACGCAGAATAACGACACTCTCCGAGGAGACGGGTTTCATAAGATTTGTGCCCCGATCACTGTAGGAAGCGCGTAGCGCAAAGCCACCTTTACCGTTTTCACCCTCCGGCACTTTTGGCAAGAAGCTCCCCTGAACGGGATACGTTTTGGCGGCCATTGGCTTTTCGTCCAGGCTCATGATATAATTGACCATCGCCGTAGCGTCCGAATTGGTCAGTTGCGGGTGGGCACTCATGGAGTGATCGCCCCAAACGCCACCCCCACCGCTGATCACTTTCTTAGCCAGCCGGTCAACTGCCGCTACGTCGCCTTTGTACTTCTTCGCTACGTCGATATAGCTGGGGCCAACGGATTTTTTGTCTGGCATGTGGCAGGACTTACAATCGTTCTGGCTGATCAGTCGCTGCCCGGTAGCGTAACGAGCCACGGCCTCCGTGCCGCGATGATTTTGCGCTACTTCAATTGGGTCGAAACCTTCGGGCAGGTAGTCGATGCTCACGGCTACTTGAGTGGGTGCAATTTTTCCATTTGCCAGGCTGCCATCTTCCTTATCGCTCACCCGAACAGCGTAGTCAATTGGCTGATTCGGGAAGAAAAAGGATTTGTTACCCTTCTTAATATCGAAGGCGACGACTGGCGGTTCGTTTCCGGCTTTAATTTCTATGGATTTTGTGCTGGTAGTCCCTTTTGCATCCGTAACGGTCAGCGTAGCCTGATAAAGACCCGGCTTGTCGAAGGTAACTACCTGATTCGGCTGCGTGAAGGTTCTGGCCGGGCCTCCTTTAGAAGCTATTTTCCAGGTATACTTCAGGGCATCGCCGTCGTAGTCTTTGGTGCCATTGGCCGAAAACGCTACGTTGAATGGAATGGCACCACCCGTTTTGTCGGCCGATAGCTGCACAAGGGGCGGTCGGTTTCCGCCATTATATTCAATCTTGACGATGCGGGCGTTTTCGTTACCCCGGAACCAGGCGCTGCCATATTCGAGCACGTA
>DATHAW010000209.1:0-2026 GCA_035296465.1 Spirosoma sp. | reverse complement strand
ATTAGGCGTGTTGCTATTTTCCTGCCAACTCCCAATCGTGCAGTACGCCCGGCCCGACTTCCGGTTATTGCCCATTCTGCGCGATACGGCCACGCACCGGTTCGATCCGCAAAAGGAGCCGTTGCTGCCCGCATCCGACGTAGCGGTGATCCAGCGGCTGGCCCAAACAATTCCGGCGCGTTCGAGCGTTTTCGTGTTCGACTACCTGATCCCTTTCTTCCACACCCATTACAACATCTGGCCAACCGAAAGGCAGTGGGAAGACGCCGATCTGGCCATAATCCCGAACAACGATTTTCAGAAACTAACCGATCGACTGCCCCGCGTAATGAAGCAGCCTTACCGGGCCGTTCGGCTGGCGACGTATACGATTTATGTTACCCCGGCCTACCAGCCCTACCTGACGGCATCGCTAAGTAGGAGCCGGTGAAGTGGGTTGTAAGCGCATGAGGTGTGTTCAGGTGGTTGTGTGTCGGTAAGTTTTGAAACGCCAGCCAAACATACCTGGGCAATAAGTCCACGCTAAATACAGCTAAAATTCGTCATGGGTACACGCAACTCATTCCTGTTCAACCCAACCAAAAGTGGTATTTTTTACTTTTTGGTGTTTGGCGCACTCATCTGGCTCGGCCTGTCGCTCTACGAAGCCGTCAATGGCCACTACTCCATCATCGGGAGCGTAGCGTCGTTTCTGGCTTTTTTTGTGGCCTTTCAAAGCTGGAAAGCGGCCCATGACGGGTCGCGTAAGGCAGATGAGGCCATTCGGCAAATTGAAAACATTGCGCAGGAAACGCACCGGCTTGCCCGGTCGAACTACGCCATCGATCAGCAGATCAAAGAGGCCGTTACCACCATCTCCGATTCGACCCGCGAACTGTATAGGGGCTACGGTCCAATTTTGTCCGAACTTCAGGACTTTCTTAAACAGGCGGCTAACAGCGAATGCCTGTATATTATTTCGGATACAGCGGCCATCGGAAAATTCCCCACGCATTATGACCCCAGCCTGCGTAGTTCGGAGCCCCAACTCGATGCACTGGCCGACCTGCTTCACGAAACGTTGCTGGAACGCGTTCGTGACTCGCGTGAGTTTTATATTGCCACCCTGAGCGACGACGAAACTACCACCGACAGTCAGCACAATAACAGTCTGTATCAGCACTACCTGCTGCCAATCTGGCAAACCCGGCACCGTGAACCCCTTCCCGAAGCATACTGGGAGGAACACCTGGCGCTGCACAAGAGTACAATTCGGCAAATTCAGGATGCATTTGATTATTACACGGGCCACCGCGAACAGCGCCAGGCGGGTCTGGCACCCTGCCACGAACTGACGACGCTTCCTTTTCAGGCCTACATCCGCGTAAATCTGGAACACCGCGAACCGTTTAAAGCCCTGATTATTTTCGTGGGGCAGTATAATATGGACCGCATCAATGACGCCCGCGCCATGATGACGGCCGACCCAGAACTGGTGCGCACCTTCATTAGTATGTTCGAATCGCTCACTAACCTAGACAATGACCCACGTTATCAGCAATTACGGGAACAGTTGCCCATATAAACTGCCCGCATCCGATGCCTGCACTGGCAATACAGTCCAGTCTGTTAACAGAGTTGCAGGGACCTGGTTTTATAACCCAAATAGGTAATTCAATGACACTCGATCAGTTTACCGCATCCCTAACCCAACCCCGGCCTCCCGCAGGCGTTCACCCGATTTTAGAGGCCCTCTGGTACGATGCTAACGGCCAGTGGGAACCGGCCCATGCTATTGCACAAAGCCGCGAGGGCGAACCAGCCTATGACCGCCTGCATGCTTACCTGCACCGCAAAGAAGGCGACGAGTTCAATGCCGGTCACTGGTATCGACGAGCCCGTACGGCGGTTTTTACCACTACGCTCCAGGAAGAATGGGCCGCACTGGTGCAGCAGCAGTTGGGACCAGGATGAGCTGAAAAATTTTGTTGTCGTAATCGTCATATAAGGCCCATTTCCGCCGTATATTGTGGGGGTATTTTCCCCG
>DATHAW010000208.1:0-3200 GCA_035296465.1 Spirosoma sp. | reverse complement strand
CGCTCGTGGCTGTACCTCTCGTGGCTGTACCTCTCGTGGCTGTACCACTCGTGGCTGTACCACTCGTGGCTGTACCGCTCGTGGCTGTACCGCTCGTGGCTGTACCAGTGCTAGGCGTTGTAGCCGTTGGTATGTTTCCGGCCAATAGGATGCTTCCAACTGTAGTAGACGTTGCCGAGGTCGATACTGGGTCAAGCGTGATGGCTGCTGCACTGAGACCCGAAAAAGTAACTGTGTAATTCAGTACACCTGTCGTCTTGTTCACGTTTCCCGTGAAGGCACCAGTACCTGCCGAAGTGCCTGTGAGCGCAGCTGTTAACTGAGTTACAGGGCTGACAGTTGGGGTTGGGGTAGTGCTGCCATTATCTTTTTTACAGGCATAAAAAAAGAGAAACGCCACCGGGATAATCATTGCTATGATCGCTTTTTTCATAGTTTTTGAACGTTAAAATCGTGTTATGTTAGATTGGTTCAACTTGACAACTCTATTAAGAGCGCTTAGGTTTTCTATTTGGTTATTATAATTTATGCAACGGCCATGTTTATTTGACGCCCATAGAAACAATTTGCTGAAACAACTACACCACTTAACAAGTCAATAACCTCAGTTTGGTCGGCTTCTCTGGTGATATCAACGTAGTGGGAGCGAGGCAAAAGCAATATTTCCAAAACGAATTAGAAACCTTTACTTTTGAGCCACCAACTGAAATCCATTCCTGCTATTCGTTGGTTGATTATATAAATCTCCTTGTTCAGTAACCGTTATCTCTTTTTTTATTATGGCTTTTGACGTAGAAATGATTCAGCGCGTATATGCCAATCTTGGTGAGCGCGTCGAAGCAGCCCGGCAGGCAGTGGGTAAACCGCTGACCCTCTCGGAAAAGATTTTATACAGTCACCTGTTTGCCGAACCCGGAGCCGACCCGACCGTTACGTCGGCGCCGAGCCGATCAGCCCTGCCTACGCAGGCTTTCGAGCGGGGCAAAGCCTACGTGGACTTCGCTCCCGACCGCGTAGCCATGCAGGACGCCACAGCCCAAATGGCCCTCCTGCAGTTTATGCAGGCCGGCCGGCCGCAGGTAGCGGTGCCTTCGACCGTTCACTGCGACCACCTGATTCAGGCTGAAGTAGGCGCTGTGCAGGATCTGGACGTCGCTAAAAACAAGAATAGAGAGGTTTATGACTTTCTGGCGTCGGTTTCTGACAAATACGGTATTGGTTTCTGGAAACCCGGTGCGGGTATCATTCACCAGGTAGTGCTCGAAAACTACGCCTTTCCGGGGGGTATGATGATCGGTACCGATTCGCACACCCCCATGGCGGGTGGCCTGGGCATGATTGCGATTGGAGTGGGCGGTGCCGACGCCTGCGACGTGATGGCCGGTTTAGCCTGGGAGCTGAAAATGCCGAAACTCATCGGGGTGAAACTGACTGGTAAACTGAGCGGGTGGGCATCGGCCAAAGATGTAATTCTGCGCGTGGCGGGTATTCTGACTGTGAAAGGCGGCACGGGCTGTATTGTCGAGTATTTCGGCGATGGGGCCGAAACGCTGTCGGCTGCCGGCAAAGGTACCATTTGTAACATGGGGGCCGAAATTGGTGCAACGACATCCATCTTTGGCTACGACGAAAAAATGGCCGACTACCTACGGGCTACCAACCGGGCCGTAATTGCCGATGCTGCCGATGAGGTGAGGGCGCACCTGCGTTCGGACGATGCCGTGTATGCTGACCCAGCTACGTATTATGACCAGATGATTGAAATTAATCTCTCCGAACTGGAGCCGCATATCAACGGGCCGTTCACGCCCGATCTGGCCTGGCCGCTGTCGAACTTCGCCAAAGCCGTTCGCGACAACAACTGGCCGGAGAAGCTGGAAGTGGGCCTGATTGGTTCCTGCACCAACTCCAGCTATGAGGACATGACCCGCTCGGCGTCGATTGCCGCCCAGGCAACGAGCAAAGGGCTGAAGGTAAAGGCCGAGTTCACCATAACGCCCGGTTCGGAACTGGTGCGGTTCACGGCCGAGCGCGATGGTCTGCTGGGGACGTTTGAGGAGATGGGTGGCGTTGTGCTGGCCAATGCCTGCGGTCCCTGCATTGGGCAGTGGGCGCGGCATATGGACGATCCGAGCCGTAAAAACTCCATCATTACGTCGTTTAACCGGAACTTCGCCAAACGCAACGACGGGAACGCCAGTACGCATGCCTTTGTGGCCTCGCCCGAGATCGTGACGGCCTTCGCCATTGCTGGTGACCTGACGTTCAACCCCATGACCGATACGCTGACCAACGAAGCCGGTGAGCAGGTGAAATTCGATGAGCCGCAGGGTATTGAGCAGCCGGTGAACGGGTATGCAGTCGAGGATGCCGGTTATCAGGCTCCGGCCGAGGATGGATCAGGGGTGAACGTGCTGGTATCACCCACGTCGGACCGGCTGCAACTGCTGGCCCCATTCCCGGCCTGGGAGGGTACGGACCTTACGGGTCTTAAACTGCTTATCAAAGCCAAAGGCAAGTGTACCACCGACCATATTTCGATGGCCGGGCCGTGGCTGAAGTACCGTGGGCATTTAGACAACATCTCGAATAACATGCTGATTGGCGCGGTAAACTACTACACCGATAAAACCAACAGCGTAAAAAATCAACTAACGGGCCAATACGACGAGGTGCCGGCGGTTCAGCGGGCCTACAAAGCCGCGGGTATTGGTTCGGTGGTGGTGGGAGACGAGAACTACGGCGAGGGCTCCTCGCGCGAGCACGCGGCCATGGAGCCGCGCTTCCTGGGTGTGCGGGCTATTCTGGTGCGTTCGTTCGCCCGAATTCACGAGACGAACCTGAAGAAACAGGGCATGCTGGCTCTGACCTTTGCCAATCCAGCCGACTACGACAAGGTACAGGAGGACGACACCATCGACATCGAGGGGCTTACGGAGTTTGCACCGGGCCGTCCGCTCGAAATTGTGCTGCACCATACCAATGGCAGCCAGGACGAGTTTATGGTAAACCACACCTACAACCAGGGGCAGATCGAGTGGTTCAAAGCGGGTGCCGCCCTGAATATCATCCGTATGAAAGAGAGCGCATAAGATTAAGCGTCTCCTCATCCCTTAAAAAGCGAATGCCATAACCTCCAGGTTATGGCATTCGCTTTTTAATAGATGAGGAGACGCGTAATCTTATGCGCTCTCTTTCAT
>DATHAW010000207.1:0-3127 GCA_035296465.1 Spirosoma sp. | reverse complement strand
GCGGCAAACCAGCACCGGCGGAGCCGACAACAACAGGCTTCCAGGTAGCCGGGTCCAGGGGCATATCGGCAATGCGATACCCGTCGGCGCTGAAATCATCGAACGCCAGCCGGTGGCCCGCGGGCGAAACGGCCGCGTGGTAGGCCGCCAGCGGCCGCGACGTTACCTGAAAAAGGGCCTTCGTCCGCGTATCGATGGCGTAAATATTGTCGATGCCCGACCGGGGCGAATTATAGAGTATAAAGTCGCCCCAGGGCTGCGGATTGCTCAGGTTTTCGTTGGCGCGTGGCAGCAGGTCAATATGCGTATTCTCCTGACTATCGATGCGCTGAATTGTTTTTTTTCCGTTTTTTAGCGCCACCGCTACAATGGTCCGGTTGTCGGTCTGCCAGCGTGGATGCTGGTAAAATTCATTGTCAGGATTGGAAAGTCTTTTTTGTATGGTTCCGGTTCTGGCATCGAGTACCACTAATTGAGTTCTGTTCCCATCCGTATTATCAACCACCACAATCCGGCTATTATCGGGCGAGAGAGCCGCTGCGGTGTAGCGGGCACGGTGGGCCGTATGGTGGTTTGGCAGGCGGCTGAGTTTGCCCGTTCTCAAATCGAGCAGCCTGATGTTAGAATAATCCCGCTGTCCCCAGCGCGGGTCGAAGCCAAACTCAATCCAGCAGGCTTTGGTGGAGGTGGCCGACAGCATACCCGGATCGTTGGGAAAGCCCTGCACATATACCCGCTTCTCCTGCCGGTTTTTGTCCAGCAAAACCAGCCGGGGGGTGTCGCCCAGGCCGCTCTTGACGCAGAGAACGGTTGAGTCTGTCAGGAACTGCGGATACTGGTAATTGGTGAACACCGGATTACGGGTCCTTCCCTGCTCCACGCTGACAGGAAACATCGCAGCGGGCGTATGGTTGAGATATTCTTGCTGTTTTCGCCATGTTTCGGTCAGATCGTTCCCTGTTTTTCGGTACAGGTCTTCCACGCGTAAGCCCGTTTCGTTGCGAATGCTGGCCGAGAACGCGAACGGCCAGGGAAACCGGCGGTAGTTTCGGTTTAGTACCCGGCTCCAGACATCGGGGCCGTAGGTTTGTTTCAGGTAGGTCGTCAGAAAATAGCCCAGTACGTAGTGGTTAGGCACGTTGTCCCGGTATGATCCGCTAACGGCTTTCTGATACGAAAATCGCCTGCCCGCCAGCAGGTTCGCTCGCATTCCCAGGTCGAAATTCGGAATCCGGCCTCGGCCGCTGGTGCTCAGCAGCGTTTCGGTACTAACGGCATCGCCTTCGGCAAACCAGTCGGGCACCGTCAGCAGCGGTAAAGCCAGGCCGGTGTTCCCCAGCAGTGTATACAGCACCCGGCCGTAACCCTGCAGGGCCTTATCGTTTTGCACTACGTGCCGGTATTCGTGTACGGCCAGCAAATCGAGCCAGTCATAGGTGCCCAGCAGGCCGGGATTCTGTGGAGTTACGGCAAAAAACTCGGACCGGCGCGGAAACAACGTAACAAAGCCGTTGCTGTTGGTTGTCTGGTTCTGCAGCAAGACCGATATGGGCCGGGGCCGCCGGCCCAGCGACGCACTAACGGGTTCGTGCAGTGCTTCCAGCCGCTGGGCCGTTCGCTGGGCCGTCGTGTCGAACCCTTCGGGATAAAGCACACGGAAGTGGGGCGTGGTCAGGCGATACCAGCGGAGCCGGGCGGGTGTCTGATCAAGCACCGGCAGGGTCTGGGCATTGGCGGCCGCTGTCGTCAACAGCATCAGGAAGCTAAGAAAGCGCATGTTTGTTGGCAGATAAGGCGAAGGTACTCATCCCCGATGAAAACTTTGGAATCACCCTTGAGCGGTCAAGTAACACACCCGTACGCACATTAGCTAACACGCATATAATCAGCAACTTATGCACATCAATTAAGTATACTGAGAGGTCTTTCTTGCTCACGAAGCGAAATTTTTTCAATTTTGTATATGTTGTCTCTATACCACCCTGCCTGATGTGCCGGGTGGAATCAATCAGCAGACAACTTTTTGCCCCCTTTGGAATGACTACCGAACACGTTAAGTGCCTGATTATCGGCTCCGGCCCGGCCGGCTATACTGCGGCTATCTACGCAGCCCGGGCCAACATGAATCCCGTTATGTATCAGGGCCCGCAGCCCGGTGGTCAGCTAACCATTACGACCGAGGTCGATAATTTTCCTGGCTACCCCGACGGTATTCAGGGACCACAGATGATGCAGGATATGGAGAAGCAGGCCACCCGATTTGGCACCGACGTGCGCTATGGCATGGTCACGAGCGTTGATTTTTCGGGACATCCGCATAAAGTTGTCGTTGACGACCAGCATGAGGTGACGGCCGATGCGGTCATCATCTCTACGGGCGCAGCGGCCAAGTGGCTTGGTCTGCCGTCGGAAATGCGGCTTAATGGGCGGGGCGTATCGGCCTGCGCGGTTTGCGATGGGTTTTTCTTCCGGGGACAGGATGTCGCCATTGTGGGAGCGGGCGATACGGCGGCCGAAGAAGCCAGCTACCTGGCCAATCTCTGCCGCAAGGTGTACATGATTGTGCGCCGGGGCGAGATGCGGGCGTCGCGGTTCATGCAGCAGCGCGTCAAAAGCGCACCCAACATAGAAATTCTCTACAACACCGAAACCGAGGAAATTCTGGGCGACGATGGTGTGACGGGCGCCTTAGTAAAAAATACCAGTACGGGTCAAACGACCGTACTGGACGTAACGGGCTTTTTTGTGGCCATTGGGCATACGCCCAATACGGCCATTTTTGCGGACTACATCGAACGCGACGATCACGGCTACATCCTGACCGAAAAAGGCAGCACCCGAACAAACATACCCGGCGTTTTTGCCTGCGGAGACGCCCAGGACAACGTTTATCGTCAGGCCATCACGGCAGCCGGCACGGGCTGCATGGCGGCTCTCGACGCCGAGCGCTATCTAGTTACGCTGGAAATGCAGGAGCAACAGCTTGTCCATTAACCTATGGGTTTAGGGCGGGTGACTCATACGTTTTGAGTTGATTGGCGGTGAATACTGGCACGTTGGTCAACTCAAAAACGCATTAGCCACCAGCCATAGATTCTTCTTTGAGTACGATGATAAAATCGACAAT
>DATHAW010000206.1:0-8259 GCA_035296465.1 Spirosoma sp. | reverse complement strand
ATGGCACTTTTTGCACCCTTCGCCAGTTTGGACCTGGCCCGCAATGTATTTTCGAGCCTTAATCTGTACTTTCAGAAATTTGAGTTCAACGCCAGTGTGTACTACGTATTGCGGGCAATTGGTTACTGGGTCAAAGGGTACAACGCCATCGAGCGGATCGGCTTCTGGCTATCCGTCACGACAACGCTCAGTGTTTTGTGGATTGCGTTTTGCTGGCGCACGGCAACGTCCGTTCAGTTGATTGCTACCCTGACGGTCTACTTTGCGTTTGCCACCACCGTCCATCCGTGGTACGTTACCACGCTGGTGGCAGCTTCAGCATTCACGCGATTCCGCTACCCGATAGTCTGGTCGGCACTGATTCCGCTGTCATACTTCACGTACCACACGCAGCCATACCAAGAATATTTGTGGTTAACGGGGGCTGAGTATATCGTCGTTTTAGGCGCTGCTCTTTATCAGAGAAATCCGTCGAACGGATCGAAGTCACTTGGTTTCTGAATTTTGTAGGTCTTTAGCCATCCTTTTAGATACGCCGGGTCTGACAGGTCTTTTACCTCCCGTTTCACGGCCTTCACACTTCGTTTCAATTCCCGAACATCATTATTGTAACTGAATTCCAGCCCCATAGCCGAGCCGACCATCATTAGCGGTTTGCCAAGTGCTGCTGACAATCGACTTTGCAAGCCATACAGTTCCTCGCCAAGTTCATCGGCCTGCTGCTTCAGAATTTTGTTGTAGTACTTCAGTTGATCTTCGGCCAGCGTTTCGAGATGCGCCTGGTCGATGCGGTTGTATTCTAACTGCAGACGGAATAGGGCCAGCAGGTCGCTTTTTTCGTAGGCTTCCGTAATGCGCTGCATGATGCCGGTTTTGCGGGCTTTCTCGGCTTCGTCGGGTTCACGGTCGGGGTGAAACGCTTTCACCAGGTCCATATAAAGTGTCCGCACCGCTTTAGTGATATTACGTTCTTCAACCTGCTTTTTGGCTTCGCGCTCCTGCTGTTTGGCCGATTTAGGCTTCTTTGCCCGGCGTTCAGCATTTTCATCCTGCCGTTGCTGATGATCGGCCTGCCGGGCCTGAAGCTGCTCTTCCACATACGCCATAAACTTCTCTTTGGTACTGACATCGATGCTTTCATCGAATTTGATACCGTACATCGACGCCACCATCTCTTTCATCACCTCCGAAATTTGACTATCGGCTTCGGCATCCGTCGCATCGAATCCATCGACATCGTGTTTGTCGAAAACTTGCTTCAACTCGTCCACGCCGTGCTGCTCAATAAGATCATAGGCCAGGTTAACGATTAGGTCAGCTAACTTTTTCCGTTCGGTTTTGGTCGTTTCGGGCCGGTCGTGCGCCCGGTCGAATACCCGCACCAAGTTGGCCCGATGCTCGTTGTAGTCTCGCAGCAGCGGTACGTATTCGGTCTGAATGCGCTGCTGAATGGTGGTTGCGGTCGTGCGAAAGACACTTAATTCACCTTCTAACTCACCAATCTTTTTGGTTAGCCGGTTGAATTCCTTCTGTGCTTTCGAGAGCGGATTTTTGTCTGGTCCCGGTGTTGGAATCCGCACCACCTGTACTTTTGTCATTGGTCAATGATAAATAGGTAAAGCCAGACAAAAGTAGTAGGTCTGTTTTTCTGGAGAGGAGCCGTATAAACAAAGTAGTTAACGGCGTCACGGCATCTTTTGGTCAGGACTTGTTTATCAACGCCTTACCTGACCCCTACTAATCCATTCTTATCCGCTCTTCTCACAACTATGTACGACTATATTATTCAGATTCTGTTGCAGCAATTTCGACAAAGCGCCTGCTGTGTTCTCGCCTGCTGACATCTTCGGGCACGTAGCGAACCTGATTTACGCAGTTGGCTCTGGCATTAGGGGGCCATTGGCTTTACGAATCGCCCTGGTGCTGGGGGCGTTAATCGAAATCCTGTACGATTTCTACGTGACGTCGGAACCCCTCTGGACGAGTATCTTCTGGTGCCTGATTATTATTGCACTCAACGCATACCAGATCATTCTGATCCTGCTAAACCGGCGCAGAAGAGGTCTGAGCCCCCATGAGCTGGAATTATACAAACTGCTGTTCAGCGCAATGGACATGGCCAATTTTCGAAGAGTGATGAAAACCGCCCGCTGGGAAGTACTCGGCGAGGATCGGGTGGTGATCACCGAAAACCAACCGACCGATCACCTGTTTCTGCTGTCGCAGGGAGTTGGCGAGGTGCGGCTGAAGGGCAGCCCGATTGCCCACGTTCAGAGCGGCAGCTTCATCGGCGAGATGAGTCTGCTCACCGGTCAGATGCCCACCGCTACCGTGCAGATCCGGGCGGGGGCTACCTTAGTTAGCTGGCCCAAAACCGATATTCAGCGGCTACAGGAAGCCAACGAAGGCCTGAAAAACGAATTATACGCGGTGTTCAGCCGCGACATCATCGAGAAAATCAAGCAGCAGAATCTTCAGTTAGCGGGCTAACTGCTCCGAACGATACAGACCCGGCTTTTACCCCGGCCCATCCGTCCATGAACGTATCTAATTATCCCCGTAGCTACGATGAAATCCTCCCAAACCAACGTCTTACGTTTACTCAGGCAGATCGTTGTTAGCCCGGCGGCTGATCCCATTTCGGCCAACAGGCCAGCCCAGGAATCCCGACGTCAGTTTATCCGGCAACTCGCGGCAGCCACTGCCGGAACTGTGCTGTCCGATCAACTTTTCGCTTGCCGCAGTGCCGGGCAACCCAAAATCGCCATCATAGGAGCTGGCATGGCTGGGCTAACTGCGGCTTATTATCTGGAAAAAGCCGGTTTACGCGTGGAGTTGTTTGAATCTGACAGCCGGGTGGGTGGCCGGGTGAGGTCGGCACAAAACCTGCTGGCCACTGGTATCGTGACCGAACTGGGTGGCGAGTTTATCGACTCCCACCACACCGATATTATGACCCTCTGCCGGGCGTTCGATCTGCCCTTACTCGACACCAAGGCCCCCACCGAGCGCCAACTGATTCGAACCCGTTACGTGTTCGGCGGGCAGCACATCAGCGAACCTGATATCATCCGCGCTTTTACACCCTTCGCCGAGCGCATCCGGCGCGACGGTCAGCACCTGGCTGGCTCATCAGCACAAAAAAACTTGGCTATCAGCCAGTTAGATCGGCTCTCTATCGACGCGTATCTGGCTCAACTTGGCATGTCGGGCTGGCTTTCCACGCTGATCAGCACTTCCTTCACCAGTGAGTTTGGCTTATCGGCCGGGGAGCAGTCCTGCCTGAATCTGCTGGCGATACTCAGCCCGGATACGACTCGGGGATTCGAGGTGTATGGAGAGAGTGACGAGCGGTACAAAGTAGTTGGTGGTAATGAGCGCATTATCACCGAACTCGGTCAACGTCTGAAAAGCCCGGTTCAGACCGGATTTCATCTGGAGAGAATGGTTCAGAAAAGCAGCGGCTACCAGCTTTCTTTTGCCAACGGACGCCAGACGGAGGTCGATTATGTGGTAATGACCCTTCCCTTTTCAGTGTTAAGGACAATTCAGTTTGAGATGCCGATTTCGGCCCGTAAACGGCAATGCATTCAGGAATTGGGCTACGGTACGGTATCGAAATTATTCATCGGCGTTACTGAGCGGGTTTGGCGACGGGATGGCTATTCCGGAATAGCCATCAGTGACCAGATTCAGAACGGGTGGGACAGCAGTCACATGCAGCAGGCCAATACCGGACCAGGCGGCTACACGCTGCTGCTGGGAGGAGAGAAGGGACGTCGTTTAACGATTAATCAGTTTGACAGCTACTTAGCGGGCTGCAATCAGGTGTTTTCCGGCATGAACCAAGCCACCAATGGGCAGAAGAATCTCTATAACTGGACGGCTAATCCGCTGGCGCGTGGCGCGTATGCCTGCTACAAAGTGGGACAGGTGACCACCATTGGACGAGCCGAGGGCGAACGGGCCGGCAACGTGCTGTTTGCTGGTGAACATTGCAGCCGACGGTTTCAGGGCTACATGAATGGGGCGGCTGAAACCGGACGCCGGGCTGCCGAAGACATTGCAACAGAACTGGGCGTATCGTCGTTTCAGTCTGTCAGGCGGGAGAAGGTATCCGGGTAATGAGCAGTCGTGGCTGGCTTACGCCTACCCAACTGTGAGCGCCAGTGGCCCGCCCAATTTGCTACGTGACCTCACAGTGTCTGCCACGTAGTATACATGAGTCATTTTGATAGATTAACCATCTTGCTGTTTGAAACTCATTGTCTTTCTGGTTTTCGCTCCCACTCTGTTATCCGCTCAACGGCCCTCATTCACCCTTGAACACAAACGTGTCGCGATATACGCTCAGGCTGAAATCACCCTTCGGCTGCCGCCTGTCAAGTCGGCGTATCCTTGTGCGAATGTACGGCTGACCGGTACGTTTATCAGCCCATCAAACGATACGATGCAGGCCGAAGGTTTCTGCGACTCACCCGACGGCAGCACCTATCGCATCCGATTTATGCCGACTAAACCAGGAACGTACCGCTTCACAATCAAAAGCTATGCTGTCCATCGCCGACAGATAAAGAACGTTCTAACCACAGGCATGGCGCAGACGGGCACCTATTCGGGAACGCTGACGGCGACGGCAAGCAGCCGGCATCCATTCGGACGTACCGATACTATTCACGACAAAGCCATTACACCGCGTTAAGTTTTCCGGCAGAAACTTACTTAACCCATTCCGGCGCGTCCTGCTCAATGGCGTGTCGTACTTTGGCCACAATATCGTCGATGCTGTCGTCGGGGTCGAACTGAAGGGGTTCCTTAAATCGAACTGTCAGGAGGGTATTCCGTTTTTTAAAGCTTAGCCCTTTTTTGTCGAAGGCCCGCCGAAATCCGTTGATAACGACCGGTATAACGATTGGGTCGCTGTTCCTGATAATATGTCCTGTTCCCTTCCGAACGGGCGCATAGGGACTGGTGGTGCCCTGCGGAAAGCTGACCACCCAGCCGTGGGCCAGGGCCTGCGCAATCTTATCATTAGCTGATGTGTCCACCTCACGCTTCACCTCCCGCCCTTCGGCCCGCCACGAGCGCTCAATGGTAAGTGCCCCGCCCATGGCAAAAATCTTGGGCAGAATGCCCTTGCTCATCGTTTCCGATGCGGCTACGTAGTATTGCCTTGCCCGGGGTCCAAGCAGATACACCGGTGGTAACAGGGTATTCTGAAAACCCCATTTAACCGCGCAGAATATCTGGAAAAACGCGATAACATCGGCAAAGTATGTCTGGTGGTTAGACAGGAAGAGGACGTTGTTGATGGGTAAATTTTCCAGATTTTCCGTCCCCTCAATTTGAATTCGGTTCACTACTGTGTACCGTCCATAGGTCAGCCATCCGATTATACTAATCATAATCCGCCTGACCAACAGCGAATTGCCGAATGGGTCTCGCTCAAGCAATCCGAGCACATCCAGAGGCATCAGGAACTTGGGCAGATAGCTGAATTTAGTTGGCTTAACGTATTTCATATCGGGGTCAGACCGCACCTAACTGGTAAAGTTGCAGGGCCGCTACAATGTTTTGAAGAAAAAGCACAACCACTCGGATCTCAAAAAAGCGTTGAGTAGCCGCCTGCAATCGGACCTACCCAAAAAGATCTGGTGCCGGGCAGGGTGGTCCTTCCCAGACCTGACTGCGGGATCAGACGGCCGGGGAGTGGACAATTCTGCTGATTTTGTCAGACAATTACACCTCGCAGGTCTTTAACCGGGGCTGGCAACAGTTTTCTTAAATCTTTTTTGTCTCTGATTAATCCTTCAACGGCGTGTTCGGTCAAACCATCAGTTCGCCTAAAACAACGCAGCCTATCGCTAACGATTTACACAACCAAGTTCATGTTTACCTGTTCAATCCTTTTTCAATTACTATCATGAAACGAATTGTGCTTGCGGGTTTCGCTGCGGTAAGTTTGCTGATTTCCCAACTGTCATTCGCTCAGGTTCAAGTGGGTATCCGGGGTGGAGGCAACTGGGGTTTTGTTTCCAAGCCAGCCCTTATGGGCAACTTTACCCCCACGCTACACCCCTCGGCTGGTCCTACGGGCGCCATTTTCCTGGATATTCCGCTGAGTGACCGTTTATCGTTCCGGCCCGAGATCGCCTACGTTCAGAAAGGCTTTCTCCTTAAAGAAGGAATCAACGTAAACCTGGGTGGTTTTAATTTGCCGCTTGGCACTCGGGTCGCCTACCAGTCGCAGAACATCGACATTCCGCTGCTGCTGAAAGTAAACCTGAGCGATGGCCCTGTTCAGCCTTATATTATTGCCGGTCCGTCGGTAAGCTACGCGATGGATGGCCGCATCCGGACCCGTGCCACGGCGCTGATCACGACTAAGCCCTATGATGTCGACCTGAACTATGGAGGTTCACTCAATCGCTGGGACGTGGGTGCGGTTGGCGGGCTGGGTCTGGCGATGGACGCTGGCATGGGTAAATTTTTCGTAGAAGGCCGCTATACGCATGGGTTCACCCGGCAAGTGCAGGTTCCCATCGTCAATGTTGACGTGCGCAACCGGGGCGTCGCAGTGTCGTTAGGCTATTCATTTCCGATTGGGTACTAAGAGAATCAGGTGAGGGCGATGTAGTAGTGTTATCAGGCATCCCACCATTCCTATACATACTGCGCCCCTTCACCTGGTTCTTTAATACCATTAACCACCATTCACTGAATTTTTTGTTGAATCAACCTGAATCAGTAAAGGCGGGGCCAGCTGGCCCCGCCTTTCTTGTTAAGATAATAAACTGGTTAAAATACGGGGTTAGTCTGGAACAAATCGGGCAACAAACCTGAAAGTTCAGTAATTTTACCACCTGTTTACTCACCGAATTATACAACGGCGACATCAACTATGGCAACTCGAACTGATTTTGTTCGGTCTACGGCTTCTGAGCCGCACCGTTTGCGTACCCGGCAAATTCTGAAAACGCACCCAGAAATCAAGAAACTCATTGGCCAGAAGAATCCCAATACGTTCCTGATAGCTTTCGGCTGCGTAATGCTGATGATTGGGATAGCCTGGCTCGTTCGCGATCAGTCGTGGTGGGTGGTGGTAGCGGCAGCGTGGTTCATCGGTGCCTTCGTCGCCCATACGCTGTTTGTTTGCATTCACGAAGCGTCCCATAACCTGATTTTCCGTAAGCCAGCGGCCAATATGTGGGTAGCTATCTTTGCTAACCTGCCAACGGTGCTTCCGACGGCGCTGTCGTTCAAAAACTTTCATATCAAACACCATGCGTTTCAGGGTGTGCATGAGCTGGATGCCGACCTGCCAGACTGGTACGAGGCAAAACTCATCAACAACTACGCCATTGGAAAAGCCATCTGGCTTCTGTTCTTTCCCATCTTTCAGGGTATTCGCACGATTCGGATGAAAGAACTGGTCGTTATGGATAAGTGGGTAATCACTAATATCATCGTTCAGCTTGTTTTCGACGTATTAATCGTTGTGTTGTTTGGGTGGAAAGCCCTTATCTTCATGTTGTTGTGCCTGTTCTTCTCAGTAGGCCTGCATCCCCTGGGCGCCCGCTGGATTCAGGAGCACTTTCTGACCCTCGATCCTGAGCAGGAAACCTACAGCTACTACGGCCGGATGAACGGCCCGAACCTGAACGTTGGTATGCACAACGAACACCACGACTTCCCGTCGATTCCCTGGAACAAACTGCCCGAAATCAAGAAATCGGCACCGGAATACTACGAAACGCTGAAGTACCATACGTCCTACGTCCGGTTGTTTTTCCGCTTCCTGTTCGATCAGGAAATCTCGCTCTTCTCACGTATTATCCGCAAAGAGCGGGGCCGGGTTACGCTTGCCGATCAGTCGAAGCCGGACATGGAGTTCGTTCAGGCGCAATAGCCAGAGTTTATCAGGCTGTTAACTTTAGTCATGACAACTGCACTACGTTAATATCTTATCTGATAGATGATCAACTCAACTTTGTACATTACGGAAAGTCGACTATATAGCCGTTAATAGCAATCCCTACTCATTACGAGTACAAAGACAGGCCCCGGAAATATTATTGCCGGGGCCTGTCTTTGTACTCGTAATGGTAACGTCTCCAATTCAAGGAATAAACTTTTGTTTGCCCATATCCAGAAACGCGACAAAGTTCTCGACACTTCGATCGTAGTTTTTGGGAGCAACCAGCAAATCACCGTTGCTGTCGACGAGGCAGTAGTGAGGCTGGGCGTTGTTGTTGTATT
>DATHAW010000205.1:0-3537 GCA_035296465.1 Spirosoma sp. | reverse complement strand
TGGGCAGGCCATGACGAGCGGGGCCGCGTGGGTCATGGCCTGCCCAATCATATCGTGCTCCGCAGCCAGCAGGGCATGGTAACCCGCTATGCCAAAATGGTTGGAATTGCGCACCGCTACCCAGCCCGTTCCGGCGACGCGCGCCTTTTCGATGGCAACCTGCATGGCCCAGGGGCCTACTACCAGACCCAGGCCCTGGTCCCCGTCAACCACGGCAGTGGAAGGCGTTTCGTGCACAACGCGCATCTTCGGTTGGGGGTTAATGCGGCCGTGATCGTAGAGCCGAACATAACCCGGCAGTCGGGCCACCCCGTGCGAATCGACACCCCGCAGATCAGCACTGATGAGTACGTCGGCGGCAAGTCGGGCGTCGGTGTCGGAGCAGCCGATGGCCATAAAAATCTGTTCGGTAAATAGCCGGAGTTGAGGAGCGACAATCATGAGGGCAAAAGTACGTTTCAATCCTCCAGCCCACGAACTTATTCGTAAGTTCACCACTAAATCAACCAATATGCAGACGGGACTAAACGAATCGGTGACGAACGGGGTCTATGGCAGCAGGTAGTACAGTTGCACAAGCGTTGGCAAAGCGGATGTGCAAATCCGGCACTACCTGCATCTATGCACTAACGCATCCTTCACGCCAATGATCCGATTACGCCCGGCACTACTCGTTGCCATCCTATTTTGCCCAGTTAGTCTTTTCGCTCAGGTCAGCCGGCCTCAGCCCGATGAGGAGCAGCGCGTTCAGGCAACGCTCCGGCAGGCAACGGTTTTCCTGACCCGCGCCCAACTGTCGGCCCACGCCACGGCCATCGTCGATGCAGGCACGACGCGGATTATTATCGACAATGCTCCCGCTCAAACAGACCCGCAGAGTATTCAGGTCTCGGGTAAGGGCGACGCGGTGATTCAGGGCGTTCAGTTCCGCACCAACTTTCTCACCAAGGCCACCAAACCGGCAGCTCTGCAACGGCTGGAGGATTCGCTAAAGACCAACCGCGAAGCCTACGAAGCCATGACAGTGCAGGAAGAAGTGTTGCAGGAAGAGAAAAAACTCATTCTGGCCAACAAGCAGGTGGGCGGCAAGGAGGTGGGCGCAACGGTGAAGCAGATTGCCGATATGGCTGCCTTCTACCGCGAGCGGTTAACGAAAATCGGGCAGGAGTTACTCGTGCTGACACGTAGGATGGTGGAGCAGAAAAAACGCGTGGACCGGCTCGACGCGCAGGTAGTCGAGCAAAACGCCAGACGCGACCGGCCCGTGGGCGAAATCGAGGTGACGCTCACCGCCCGCAGCCGCACCACCATCAACCTGGACCTTAGCTACGTGGTTCGCAACGCAGGTTGGACACCCATCTACGACGTTCGGGTGCGCGATACCAAAAGCGCGGCTTCGCTGGCCTATAAAGCGCAGGTGTACCAGAACACGGGTTTCGACTGGCAGAACATCCGGCTGACGCTCTCGACCGCCAACCCCGCGCTGCCTGGCGCACAACCAACCTTAGGAACGGATTACGTCAGTTTTTATGAGCCGAAACCGCCGGTACTGTATCAGCAGGATGACGTGCGTACAGGATATAGTTCACGGGCGAAAACCAATGCGGTTACCGAAGAAGTACTTGTTGCCGCCGAAGCACCCGCACCCAATCTCACAACCACCGCCGAGATGACGCAGGCCGTTGATCAGCCAACAAACATCAGCTTTGTGATCGCCCTGCCGTACACCATTCTGACCAATGGCCGCCCGCAGTTGGTGGACATTCAAACCAGCGACCTGCCTGCTACGTACCGCTATGAACTAACGCCCAAGCTCGATACCGACGCCTTCCTTACAGCGCAAATTACGGGCTGGGACAAACTGAATTTGCTGAATGGCGTAGCCCGAATCTACTTTGAGGGCACGTTTGTCGGCGAGTCGCGGGTGAGTCTGGCCGAAGCAAAAGACACGCTCTCACTGTCGCTGGGGCGCGACAAGCGCATCATTGCCAAACGCGAGCAGATCGAAGATCTCAACAGCCGCAAGACGCTAGGCAGCAACCAGCGCGACGGCCGGGCCTATCGCATCAGCCTTCGCAACACCCGCCCCGAAGCCGTTAGCCTGACCCTCTACGACCAGATTCCTGTTTCAACTGACAGCCGCATTGAGGTGTTGCTTACTGACGCGGGCGGAGCTGCCCTGAACCCCGAAACCGGCAAGCTGACCTATCGCCTGACGCTTCAACCCAACGAAAGCCGCGTGCTGACGTTTCGATACGAACTAAAGTACCCCAAAGGCCGCACCCTGACATTGTAGGCAGGCACTAAGGCTTTTTCAGGAAACAAAGCAGACAATTTTAGGCTTTCTTTACCCAAAATTGTCTGCTTTGTTTCTCTAGTATGAACCGTTGCTTATTTGTATTTCTGACGTTGCTCGGGCTCACGACCGTGTCCCAAGCTCAACCGCGTGACACGCTCACCACCGAGCAACTTTTACAGCGAAGAGGTACTTCCTACGCGGCCCTGCTCCGTCCATCACGTTACCTGGCCCTCGACGTTAACCACACATTGGGCGGCTTTCACCGGTATCGTTTTTTTGAGGGCGATGAGTTGCACTTCAAGGCAGGCGGACAGAAATACCGCGAACAACTCTACAATGTAACGGACAGCACGTTCAGCGTTCTAGTAGCCAATGAAGTAATGAACCGCGATGAACCCGTTACGTTTCGATTGGGCGACATTCAGCGGTTTTACCTCCACCGCCGAATCCCCTTCGTAACAGCGGCCGGAAACGTGTTTCCAATTGCTGGGGCAGTTTATTTAATTGCTGATGTAGTTAATCAGCAGGGATTTTACCGCAATACCCTGCCCGTGGTTGGTGGACTGGTACTCAGCGGATTAATTTTTCACGTATTGAGCAACCCCCACATCAGGCTCAACAAAAACCACCGGTTAAAGGTGTTGCGAACGTACTGACAGGGATGGCCCCTCAAATACCCAGCACTTCGCCATGGGTTTGCCGCATCACCGTCTGCAAGGCCGGTTTGAACGCGCTAAACGCCCACACACCTGCTTCAGTCAGCCACGGACGGCCAAACAGTTTCTGTACGGTACGCCCAACCCACAGGCGCCGTGCAAACCGCTCCGACCAGCCATGTTGATACCGCGCTTCCAGTTCGGCGCGGGTCAACTGTCCCCCCAGAAACGCATTAGACAACTCGCTGGCGAATTTAGCTCCGTGAATGGCCATCGCCATGCCGTTGCCACAGAGGGGCGTAATCAAGCCAGCTGAATCGCCAGCCATCAGCACGTGACTTTCTACCGCCCGCTTCGGCGCAAATGATATTTCGTTGATAACTTCGGGCTTATCATACAGGAACTGCGCCCTCTCGAAAACCCGATTCAGGTGAGGATTCTGGCCCAAAATAGCCTGCTCCATAGCGGGAATATTACCGAATTGCCGGATATTTTCGCGGGTGGTCAGGTAGCATACGCAATACTTGCCATCCTCAATCGCCGACATACCGCAGTAGCCATCCGAAAAATTATGCAGGGCAA
>DATHAW010000204.1:0-3652 GCA_035296465.1 Spirosoma sp. | reverse complement strand
GTCTAACGCTGGTTGCGACCGTCAGTTTTTTAGATGATCTCCGTCCATTACCCAACCGTTACCGCATAGGGGCACAGTTTGTCGGCATGGCACTGTTGCTATACGAAACGGGGCTGATGTCCAATGATACCTGGGTCGTTGTCGGGTTACTTGTCGTAGGCGTCGGCATTCTGAACGCCTATAATTTTATGGATGGTATCAACGGCATGACGGCCTGGTATAGTCTCGTGTGTGTAGGTACGCTCTGGTTCTGGCACCGGCAGTTACAACTCCCCAGCTCCAACGTAGTGTTGCCGTTCGCGTTCATTGCACTATTGCTTTTCAGCTACGTAAATGCTCGTCAGCGGGCGGTTTGCTTCGCAGGCGATGTAGGCAGCGTATCGATGGGCTTCATTATCCTGTTGCCGCTGATTCAAATTATCCACAAAACCCATTCGTACCTTCCGGTATTGATACTGGCCGTTTATGGAGTAGACACCGTTCTGACAATTCTGCACCGGCTCTACCAGCGCCAAAACATTTTTCAGGCGCACCGGCAACACCTGTTTCAGTGGCTGGTACACAAACTAAAGTGGTCACATCTGCACGTATCAGCCCTATATGCTGCTATACAGTTGATTGTCAACATACTGGTTATTAGAGCTACCAACTGGCAGGCTGAGTATCAGTGGGGGCTGGCAGGTGGCGTGCTGGCTTTGCTGGCTGGAGTCTATATCGCCCTAAAACGGAAGTAAGGCTGTCCGGCCACTGGTATACCAGTAGCGGGACAGCCTTACTTCCGTTCAAAATAACTTTATAAAGCCCGGCTACGTGGCTGGGGTTGTCTCACACTTTTTCCAATCGAAATCAGGTCTTCGGGTGTTTGCAAACCAATAATTTTTTTCAGCACGCGGCCATCGCCGTCAATGTACAGCATTGTTGGATACGCTTCGAGCGGGTAAACCTGAGCGAGGGCCGGGCCTTCGCCTTTTTCCATATCCATTTTTACGTTAATGAACCGGGCGTTGTAAAAATCACCCACCGCTTTTTGGGTAAACACTTTTTTCTGAAGCACTTTGCAGGGACCGCACCAACTGGCATACGCATCCAGGAAGATGATTTTATTCTCGGCCTTTGCTTTTTTCAGAATACTTTTCCAGGCGGCATCGGTGAACTGAATACCGCGGTCAGCCGCTTTAGTGGTGGGGTGGGTGCCGCCAGCCGGGACGGCCTGAGTTGTTGCTGAACCAAGTCCGACGAGCAGAATTGTCAGTAGCCAAATTGCTTTTTTCATGGGAAAACCGGCGCACCGGTGGTCTACGTGTTTCTGGAGGTTATAACGTATAAGAACGTCGCTTTCGTTTGTGCAAAGATGTCGTCAGGCAAGTTAGTCAATGCCGGGCCGATTCGCAATGGGTAAATGATGCGCCATTCTCCTGATTCTTTTCGACCTTTGTACCTGCTTTATTCATCAGCACTATGCCCGTTAAACAAGCCGAATTTGTAGTCAGCAATTCCGACCCGGCCCTGTGTCCCCCTCCTGACCGGCCCGAATACGCCTTCATCGGAAGGTCTAATGTGGGCAAATCGTCGCTCATCAATATGCTGACCGGGCGTCATTCGCTGGCCAAAATATCGGGCAAGCCGGGGAAAACGCAGCTTATCAATCACTTCCTTATCGACAACGAGTGGTATCTAGTCGATTTGCCTGGTTATGGTTACGCCCAGGTGAGCAAAAGTGAACGCGAAAAATTCGCCGGTTTGATCAACGGCTACCTGACAAGCCGGCCGAATCTGCTCTGTATTTTCGTCCTGGTTGATTCGCGCATTCAACCGCAAAAACTCGATCTCGATTTTATGACCAACCTCGGTGACCGGGGTCTCCCGTTTGTAATTGTCTTCACCAAAACCGAAAAACTGGGTACTGCCAAGCTCCAGGCAACGCTCGATACGTACCGGGCAACGCTGCTTGAAACGTGGGAGGAGGTGCCGCCCTGGTTCATTACGTCGGCCATCACGGCAACGGGCCGCGAAGAAATTCTGGACTTCATCAGACCCCTGAACGAGGAATTTGTGAAAGAGCGGGTGGGGCCAACGAAGCGCAAATAACAAGCGAGAGACCGGTGTCGCCTATAATGACCCACTCGTTATCCTTCTGTTCGATTCGCTCATCAAAAGGCAATACGTCGGCCGAAACGGGCGTTACCAATTTACATAAGTACCTATGGAAGCATTAAAACAAATTGCCAACATTGCGGGCTATAGCGGCCTGTATCGGATTCTGAAACCCAGCCGCAATGGCGTTATCGTGGAGTCCATAGACGATAAAAAGGCTAAGACCATGATGGGGCCAACGGCTCGTGTGTCGGTGTTGAATGATATTTCGATTTATACCGATGGCGAAGAACAGTCCAAGCCACTCGGCGACGTCTTGCTGGCTGTCAACGAAAAATACGGTGAAAACCTGACCGTCGACTCGAAAGGATCAAATGAGGTGCTGGCCGATTTTATGGCGTCGGTTGTGCCCGATTATGACCGCGACCGCGTCCGGCCAACCGACATAAAGAAACTAATTGTATGGTATGGGATCCTGCGTCAGTACGCGCCCGAGGTCTTCGAGCAGGCTACTGACGACGTAACGGAACAAGACACAAGTGGGTCAGACGAAACCACTCCTGCTGAAACGCCGGAGGAGTCAAAAGAGGCCGTATCGCCGGGCGAAAAACCCGTGTTGTAAACTATCTCCATTTTCAGTGAGAACAGAAAAGCCGCGATGACCTTTGGTTTCGCGGCTTTTTAGTGAATATTAGGTGCTGAGTGGTTTGTGACCGGCACTTCTGGCAGACCAGCAGCGCCAGTTCGAATACCGTTGGTATCTGAAGATTATTGGCTAATCGACGGTGCTTAGCTTTACAGTGTTGGTCTTCCGGGCCTGCGTCAGCGGCATACTGAGGGTGTTGATGAAGATGTCGCCCGATGCCAGTTTGCCCTGTGCAATCAGCGTTAGCTTAATGGCATCAACGGTCTGGTCGACGGTCAGCTCCGGATTTGGCTCGTGGGGCAGCACCTGAACGCCCCAGTACAGACCCAGCGTGTTGCGTAATTGTGCATCGTTGGAGAATACGAACAGGGCGGCTTTGGGGCGATGGTGCGAGAGCCGTACGGCCGTGTAGCCTGAGTTAGTGATACCGATGACAGCCTTGGCTTTCGTGTCACGCGCGAGTCGGCAGGCGCTCATCACGACGTTGTCGTTGATGGCATTTTCGGACGGGTGCTCGTTTACCTGTGCGTGGTAGCGGTAATAGATTTTGTCAGTAGAAGTTTCCACCTGCCGGATTGTGTTGGCCATGGCCTCTACGGCCAGAACCGGGTACTTGCCCGACGCTGTTTCGGCACTGAGCATTACGGCGTCGGCACCATCCATCACGGAGTTGGCAATGTCGTTGATTTCGGCGCGGGTGGGGCGGGGCGCGTCAATCATGCTTTCAAGCATCTGGGTCGCCACAATCACGGGCTTGGCGGCCCGGTTACACTTTTCTACCAGCATCTTCTGAATCATCGGGACTTCCTCGGCCGGCAGTTCAACGCCAAGGTCGCCCCGCGCCACCATCAGCCCATCGGTAGCGGCAATGATTTCGTCAATATTGACAATGGCTTCGGGCTTTTCGATTTT
>DATHAW010000203.1:0-13811 GCA_035296465.1 Spirosoma sp. | reverse complement strand
CACGTTATTTGGATAAGCCTGATAAGGACGACTCTCACCCTGCAAATTGCTTACCGATGTTGGACCTCCCACAAAAGCCGGACCCCACGAATTGGTCGAGTTATTAACGAACAAATTGTTGGTACCCTGGCCGTAATCGTTCTGGAACCGTGGTAGCCCATAGACATTCTGTATGTTATACGAGGACGTTACGGTTACTTCGGTTTTGTTGGCCTGATTACGCCCGGTCTTCGTCGTAATGATAATAGCCCCTGCCGAAGCCCGTGAACCATAGAGCACAGCGGCTGCCGGTCCTTTCAAGACGTTAATGGATTCAATACTCTCGGGATTAATGTCAGCCAGGCGGTTTGACGACTGCGCCTGAAACAGGGTATTGCCCGTTACGTTGACGTCGTTACCGAAAATGATTCCATCCACCACAATCAGTGGCTGGTTAGAGCCATTGAACGAAGTAATACCCCGAATGTTAATATTGGTAGAAGCACCGGCTGCACCACTCTGCCCGGAAATCTGAACACCCGCTAGTTTCCCCTGTAATGCATTTAGCAGGTTTGGTTCTGACTTTTGAGAGATCATAGCACTACCTACTTCCTGGGTCGAGTAGCCAAGAGACCGTTTATCCCGCTCAATACCCTGCGCTGTAACAACGATTTCGTTCAGATTCGTTGATCCGCTCGATAGCGTTACATTTAAATTCGACTGATTGCCTACGGGCAATTCCTGGCTGTTGAAGCCAATGAAGCTGAATACCAACCGACCATCCGCTGGTACGCTCACGCTGTAGTTCCCATCGGCATCGGTGGTAGCCCCGCGGGTTGTTCCTTTTACCTGTACGCTCACGCCGGGTAAAGCGGAGCCGTCATCTGATGAAGTGACCCGGCCTCTCACCGTTACGTCCTGTGCCAGCGCTGGCAAACAGGAAAGCAACATGAGTAACCAGCTGGCCAATAAAATTTTGCGCATAGGTTGTTAGTTTTTTGAAAGTAGATATAGTTCTCAGAATTGGGGTACAAAGATAATGTTTATACGAGTATTTCGTATGCAACGGATTGAAGAAAGGATTGTTTGTCTCAGGCCAAAACAGAATAGGAGTCAAATAAAAAAAGCAACCTCGTTAGCAAGGTTACTTTTTTTATGCTAAGAGAAGGTCAGGCTATTGCCGGAAGGAAAAGCCAAGCCGTTTATAATTCTGACTTGGCTTGAAGTCAGCACTGGTGCTGTCAATTACCAGCACGACGTTGCCGATCGGTGCCGTTGTACTGGTAGCCCGGCCGACGGCCATTCGTAGTATACCGAAACTTGAGTCAGCCTTGATTACTACGTTACCCCCATTCGCTAAGGTGTAACTGGTTGCCGCAGCCGTGGTAAAAGCCGGATCGACTAATACCCGCACCGTTAAATCGCTTTTTCGTTGTGCACCCACCAGGTTGAGCTGAGCGGTGGTCGTTCCGCCGGCGGTAACACTGTTGGGTATGCTGGTGATTGGGAATGTCCGGCCGGTGGCGTTAGTACGTAGAATGGCCTCGTTGAACTCAACGAGCGTTTGCCCGTCAAAGACTTTGTCTAACTCGTTATTACAGGCAACCAGACCCAGCGCGACTACCAGGGCTGGTAAAATATAGCTTAGCTTTTTCATATATACGCTTGATTTGCATCTGGCCGGCACCAGATTACCGGTGCCGACCGAAGATGATTAGTAACCGAAATTCTGCTGAATGTTCTTATTCGTCGCTAGCTCATTGACCGGAATGTTGGCCAGAATGCGGTAGTCGTTATACGGAATATTGTTCGCGGTTGCGCTCAGTGGTATGGTTTTAACCACGTCCTGCCCGCGCCGTTTCAGATCGAACCAGCGGTGCCCTTCAAACGCATATTCCAGACGACGCTGAAGCAGGATTTCAGCCAGCAGTGCGTCGCCGGTAAGACTGGTGCGGGCAGGCAGACCCCGATTGGTTCGGATTAGGTTCACATCCGCTAAAGCTGCTGTCGCATTGCCCAGCATGGCATTGGCTTCGGCCCGGTTCAGGTAAGCCTCCGGAATCCGGAGAACCGGTACGTTGTCCAGGTTAATGGTGCCGTTCTTGCCCAGAAACTTTGTGGACTCAATATAGGCCGTACCCCGCCCAGCGGTGCCAAGTTCGTACAACTGCCGCCGAACGTCGAGCGACTGACCCGTTGCGCTTTTTTCGGCATCGAGCAGGGCAATGAAGGCATTCGTGGGTACAAGGTCCCCAAACCCTCCGGTTGACGTCCTGTCGCCCGGCCGTACCAGCGTGGTGTAGGTTGTCTGGAGCGAGGTGTTTACACCGATGTTTTCAGCAATAGCGGCAAACTGTAACTCAAAGACCGATTCCGGATTCCGGGGGGCCCGCCAGCCGCCAACGTACCCGGCCGCGTCGACTAGTTTCACCGTACCACCAATGGCATCGGTTGCGTATTTGACGGCGTTGGCGTAGTCCTTGTTATAGAGGGCTACGCGCGAAAACAGCAGTTGGGACGCCTGCCGGTTTCCGTAGGCGACGTTGTTGGCCGACGTCCGGCTGAAGGCCCCTATTGCGGCCTGCAAATCGCTGTAGAGCTGCTGGTATACGTCGGCAATGGGCGCACGGGGCGGAAAAGCAATTTGGCTCTGGTCACTCACGCCCGTCAGAATGAGCGGAACCCCGCCCCGGTTTTGCTGGGCAATTTCAACGCCCGGATCATACGCGTAGGTGCGCATCAAATCGTGGTAGAGCAACGCCCGCAGGAAGTAGCCTTGTCCCAAAATGGAATTCCGACGGTTTGTATCGGTCAGAGCCGTCACGCGGGGAACGGCCTCCAGCAGCAGGTTTGCCTGATTGATAGCAAAGTAGCTAGTAGCCCAGTTCCCAAACGTTGCCTGAGCCGCATTCCGGTTCTCCGCATTTAATCGGCCCGATTTATTGGTCGCCTGGGCATTGTCGGCGAGTGCTTCTGCTAAGGCCAGCATATCCCGACCATACAGGGCTGTGCTCTGTAACCGGTCGTAGATACCGTTCAGGGTTGCATCCAGGCCCTCAGTCGTGTTCAGCGCGGTGGCCAGATCACCGTTGTTGCGCGGGGCAACGTCAAGCAGTTTGTCGTTGCACGCGGCCAGCGACAGGCCGACACCAACCAATAGGCCAGCCGTCAATGTATTTGGGGAAATTCGCATTGATTCGGTAAGTTGATGAATTAAAATGTCAGGTTAATACCAGCGGTGTAAGACCGCGAGTTGGGAACAATGCCACTGCTGCCAGCGCCAAAATCCAGAAATTCAGGATCGTAGCTGGTCCACCGGGTCCAGGTTAGCAGGTTCTGCGCCTGTACGTATACGTTGGCGTTGGAGGCTCCAATTTTTTTGCCGATTGCCGTCGGTATACTGTAGTTCAGCCGGAGTTGTTTCAACCGCAGGTAAGACGCATCTTCCAGTGTCCGGGAACCGCTCAGACTGCTGATTCCACGCGTTTCCGTGTTACCATTGATAGGGCGTGGAACGTCGGTTATGTCGCCCGGTTTTTGCCACCGACGCTCGTAAACCGACCGAAGGGCATTGAACTCACGCCCGGCCAGCTCCGACAGGAACGAGGTTTGGCTGTTGAACGAACGCCGGCCATAATCGTACTGGAAGAACACGTCGAGCGACAGGCCCGCGTAGGTAATTGTGTTCAGGAAGCCGCCGTAAAACTTGGGTTGTTGCGAACCGAGGTAACGCTGGTCACGTGGAGTAATCGGCGTATAGGTAATGTTACCGGCGTAGTCATAAAACATGGGGCGGCCCGTAGCCGGGTTGGCTCCGGCGTATTCCGTTGTATAATTCGGCAGCAGTGGGCGCCCTACAATGGCCGTCCGGCCTACCCCGTAGTAGTCGGTGTAGTTAAGTGTAATAGCACTATCCGGGTTGGCCAGGGGCTTGATGCCATCAATCAGCTTAATGACTTTGTTGTCAATAAACGTAATGTTGAACGACGATTTCCACTGAAAATTACCGGACCGCACGTTCACCGTATTCAACTCTATTTCCAGCCCCCGGTTCTGCACTGACCCGGCGTTGCGCGAGATAGACGAGAAACCATTGGTAAAGGGTAGGTTTGCGGCCAGCAGCAGGTCGCGGCTGGTGCGGTCAAACACATCGACCGAACCAGTGATCCGGTTGCTAAGCAGACCAAAATCCAGTCCCAGGTTGGTCGTTACGTTGGTTTCCCACTTCAGATCGGGGTTGCCCAGTTGCGTAGGGGCGAAACCGGCTGCCCCATTGTAGTCGAAACCGGCGCTCACTAAGCCCAGCGACGGGAAGTTTGCCAAGCCAAAGAGTGTTCCAATCTGATCGTTGCCGGTGGTGCCATACGACGCTCTGAATTTCAGTTCACTAACAATCGAGCTTCCCTTTAGGAAATCCTCCTCCGATATTAACCAGGCCGCTGAGGCTGATGGAAAGAAACCGAAGCGGTTGTTGGCACCGAACCGGCTCGACCCGTCCAAGCGGGCAATCAGACTCAGGTCGTATTTCTTGTTAAAATTGTATTTCAGATTGCCAAACACGGATCCCTTGCGGTAGCCGGTCCAGCCCCCGCCAACGGCTACGGGCAGGGCACCAGCGTTCCCGTAGCGGAAGTCAGGCGTTGGTACGTTGGTTGTCTGGGCGCTGGTCGCTTCGTTAATGTCGGAGCGGTACTCAAGCCCCAGCAACAGGCTCATGTCATGCTTTTGGGCGAAGGTCCGGGCGTAGTTGGCCGTCAGGTTCGTCAGGAAGTTAATGTTCTGATTGAACTGATCCTGCAACCGGCCCCGCACCACAAACGCATCGGCCGTGCGCGGGTCGGTGAAGTACCGCCCCTTAATGGCCCGGTAATCGATACTCACGAAGGGCCGGAGTATAAAACCGGCAAACGGCTTGTAGTTCAGGGCCAAACCGCCGTTGAACTGGTTAATAACCGTTTTGATGTCGTTCAGCGATGATACCTGAATAATATTCTGGTTCAGAATTCCGGGGGTACCACCCTGGTCGGGCGTACCATAAAAGCTGCCATCCGGATTGTAGATGGGTACGCTTGGTAGCATCAGCGACGACGAAAAAGCTGACGAACCGAGGAATGAGCCTCCATTGGGCGACCCCTGCTGCCCCCGCGCCGTGATGGTGCTGAGTTTCAAGGTTTGATCCAGCGTCAGCTTGGGGTTGATCGTTTGGGTCAGCGTAGTATTGAGCGTACCGCGTTTGAAGTCAACATTAATCAGGTTGGCATTCTGCGTGTAGTAGGAGCCTGACACAAAAAACTTTGTTCGCTCACTACCACCGTTCATGCTCAACTCGTAGTTGTTGGTGTTTCCGTTCCTGTAAGCTTCTTTCTGCCAGTCATACGTAGGCAGGGCGGCAATCTCGGCATCCGTCAGGGTGGCAGGCTGGCGAATCGTGCCTAGTACTGTCGTACGGGCTGCTTCGCTGGTCTGACCGCCGTTTATCCGCGCCTGGGTCCGCAGGGCAATCCACTCCTGGGTATTGAGTACGTCCAATCGTTTAACCGGCTCGTCGATACCCGTGTAGTAGTTAAGCGAAATCTGGGTACGGCCGGCCTTTCCGCGCTTGGTTGTTACCAAGACCACGCCGTTGGCCGCCTGCGAGCCATAAATCGAAGCCGCAGCCGCATCTTTCAGAATTTCAATGTTCTCGATGTCGTTGGGATTCAAAAAAGCCAGCGGGTTGGACGAGGTGAAGCTGGCGTTGTTGGTGGAATTCAACTGAATACCGTCTACTACGTAGAGCGGATCGCTACCCGCCGAGATGGAGCCAATACCCCGAATTCTGACCTGAATAGCACCACCCGGTACACCATTGGCCGAGGTGATCTGTACACCAGCCGCCCGGCCTGCCAGGGCTTTGTCAAAGCTGCCTACGGGCAGGTTCTGAATAGTAGCGCCAGATACTTTGGAACTGGCCCCCGTAAACTCGCGCCGATTGACCGTACCGCCGTAGCCCGTTACGACTACTTCGCCCAGATTGGTGGCATCCGATTGTAAAATCACATTGACCGTCGAGCGGCTGCCTACTGCCACTTCCTGGCTCGTGAAACCAATGAAGCTAAATACCAAGCGGCTATTCGCTGGAGCGTTAACGCTGTAGTTCCCGTTGGCATCGGTAGTAGCCCCACGAGTAGTGCCTTTTACCTGTACGCTCACACCGGGTAGGGGGGAGTTGTCATCTGATGAAGTGACCCGGCCATTCACCGTTACGTCCTGCGCCAGCGCTGGCAGACAGAAAAGCAACGTACATAGCCAACTAGCTAATAGTAGTTTTCTCATAGGGACTGTTAATGAAATTAGGTTAAGAAAATAAATAAACAGGGACAAAATTACACATACATGCATTTAAAACAATAGATTATTGTGGGTTTATTGTAGATTGCCTCCGGATTATATCTACTACGGTAATTGTACAAATTCATGAAAAAATATAAAAACTATTTAGCCAGTATAATTTCAGGGGTTCTGCTGGCATCGGGGGCGTTTGGGCAGGGCGTAAACCTCTACGCCCGTATGGATAAAACGGCCGAAAGCCTCGAAAAAAAAGTTATTTCCTGGCGTCGGGATTTACATCAGCATCCAGAACTCGGCAATCGAGAGTTCCAGACGGCCGCTAAGATTGCGGCCCATCTGCAATCGCTCGGTATGGAGGTTAAAACAGGGGTTGGTAAAACAGGTGTTGTCGGATTGCTTAAAGGTGGCAAGCCCGGCCCCGTAGTAGCCCTGCGGGCCGATATGGACGGACTGCCTGTAACGGAGCGGGTAGACCTGCCCTTCAAGTCTGAAGTGCGAACCGAGTATAACGGTCAGCAGACGGGTATCATGCACGCCTGCGGCCACGACACCCACGTAGCGATGCTGATGGGGGCTGCCGAGGTGCTGGCGTCGGTGAAGAATGACCTGCGCGGTACGGTGAAGTTTATTTTTCAGCCGGCCGAAGAAGGCGCACCCGTTGGCGAAGAAGGTGGCGCCTACCTGATGGTGAAAGAAGGTGTGCTGGAAAATCCTAAAGTAGACGCTATTTTCGGCCTGCACATCAACTCGCAAACCGAAGTGGGCACCATCAAATACCGGCCCGGTGCCACCATGGCCGCCGTCGATCAGTTTGCCATCAAGCTGAAAGGTAAACAAACCCACGGTGCCTCGCCCTGGTCGGGAGTAGACCCCATCGTTACGTCGGCGCAGGTCGTAATGGGGCTGCAAACCATCGTTAGCCGCAACCTGCCCCTGACCGAAAATGCAGCGGTGGTGACGGTTGGAGCCATCCACGGCGGTATTCGACAGAACATCATTCCGGAAGAAGTAAACATGATTGGCACCATCCGTTCATTAGACGCTGACATGCAGAAAACCATTCACCGGCGGATTAGCGAAGTGGCAACCAACATTGCCGAAAGCGCCGGGGCTAAAGCCGACGTGAAGATTGAGGTAATGTACCCTATTACCTATAATGACCCGAAACTGACCGACCAGATGAGTCCTACGCTCGAAGCGGTAGCCGGGAAAGGCAATGTCAAAATCACCCCGGCTCAGACGGGGGCAGAAGACTTCTCGTTCTATCAGCAGAAAGTGCCCGGCTTTTTCTACTTTCTTGGCGGCATGACCAAAGGCACGAAGGTCGTAGATGCCGCTCCGCACCATACCCCGGATTTCAGAATCGACGAAAGCTGTTTCGTACTCGGCATGAAATCGCTTTGTCACCTGGCCGTGGACTATATGGATCAGGCGGGCAAAGCTGGTGCCGTCAGTGGTAAATAAATAGCGTAAGCGTATAGGAAATACGAAGGCAGCGAATGGGTCCGACCGTTTGCTGCCTTTGTCGTTACGTCCCTTCGCGTTTCCGAAGTATTCTGGACAGAATGCCCGGCAGGAATCGTTTCAGGTAGATGCCGTAGGTCTCTGGCCCACCAATATAGACTTCCTCTTTCTGCTGCGAAACCGCCCGCAGCAACTGCCGGGCAAACAGGTCGGCATCCATGCCTTTCTCCTGGTTCTGGTCCATTTTTCCGTGCACCTGCCCATTGGGGCCAAGGGCGTGGAGCGAAATGGGGGTTTGGATATAGCCGGGGCAAACAAGGGTTATGCGCAGGCCCGCATCGTAAGTTTCGGCCCGGAGTGCGTCGAAGAAACCGTGCAGCGCGTGTTTACTGGCGCAGTAGCCGGACCGCTGTTTGGTGCCGAGTTTGCCTGCTACGCTGCTCGTGACCACAAAGTGCCCCTGGCCCTGCTCCAGCATCAGGGGTAATATTGCCTTGGTGAGTGCCACTACACCAAAGAAGTTAACCGCCATTAATTGTTTGTAAACGGATAAATCGGTATTTGCCACCGTACCCCGTTGGGTGATGCCCGCATTCTGAAATACATAGTCGATCCGGCCGAAGCGCAGCCGCACGGTTTCGACTTGGGCGGGCAGACCAGTCGTATCGGTCATGTCCATGGGCAAAACCAGCACGTCGGATGAAGGAAGGCCGGTTTGCGTAGCCACGCGTTGGAGTTCGTCTTTGCGCCGGGCCGACAGAATGAGTTTGGCTCCCTGTTTGGCCAACGCCAGGGCTATGGCCTCGCCGATACCCGATGACGCACCGGTGATCCAGACGACGGAGTTTGAAAAGAAAGGCATCAGGTCATCATTGACTCTCAAATGAACAAATAAGGCCAGCAAATGCGCCGACTACTTATTCTGCTTTCCCTGCGGCTTTAATTTGCCGTTTTCCTGTGATAGACGTTCGGTCAGGACCAGGCCTACTCATGAGTTCACCGTGTTTAAATACTACGTTATTCACTGACAAACCGTAAAACTCCGTTTTCTTCAACCTCGAGCTGGACCCGTTGACCAATCGGCAGGGTCAGGTTATAGTCGACATGACCGGCCGGAAAATCGAACAGCACGGGATAGGCGTAGTCGGCTACGGCTTCGGCAATGAGGTCGAATGATGTTTTTCCAAACGGAAGCGACGCATTGGTGCGCATGTCGGTGAACTGCCCGACTACCAAACCGGCCAGGCGGGCCAGGCGCCCCGATCGGCGCAGCTGCATCAGCATCCGGTCGAGCGAAAAAAGTGTTTCGTCAATGTCCTCTATGAATAGGACCGTTCCTGTCAAATCGACGTCGGTAGGCGTACCAAGAGAGTTCACGAGCATGGTGAGGTTGCCGCCAACGAGTGGTCCGGTGGCCTTTCCCCTCCGGTTGAGGGGGTGAGTTGGTAGGATGTACTGCGCCGGGACTTCGCCAAACAGCCACTGCCGAAGCGATTCGAGCGACTCGGCCCGGTTGGGCTGACCAAACTGCCGGGGCATCAGCCCATGCAGGCTCCCGATTCCGTGGTTATAGAACAGACTAAGCAGCACCGTTACGTCGCTGAACCCCACCAGCCATTTGGGGTGGGCTATTAGCCCCTTCAGGTCTAGGTCGTCGGCAATGCGGTAGCAGCCATAGCCCCCGCGGGCGGCAAACACGGCCCGGACGGTGGGGTCGTCGAACAGGCGCTGCAGGTCGGTTCGGCGGAGGTCGTCGGAGCCGGCGAATGGCCCGTCGATAGCGCGCAGACTGACACCCTCAATAACGGTTAGCTGCCAATCGTCGCGCAGTATACGCAGGCCCTCGGTTAGCTCGTCATATGGAAACCAACTGGCGGGTGCCACAACCCCAACCGTATCGCCGGGGCGTAAAAAAGGAGGAAAAATCATTGAGTAAAGGCTGGATAAGGGCCACGGAATAGTAGCTCATTGAACAAGGAGAAAACAGCCTTGCCTGGGTGCCATGCTTCTTTTTAATTGAGTGGAGCCGGGTCGGTGTTGTCAAGGCCGTTCAGATCGACCGTTACCATGCCAGCCTGGCTTCCATTGAACATGGGTCTGAACTTATGCCCCCAACGTACTTCGTCGTACCGGTAGGAGTAGCGGCTGTGAACCACCTGCGAAAACGTGTCATCTGTAGCCCGCAGCAAAATCAGAAATTCGGCGTCCGACTCAGCGAGATCTTTGGAGGTACAGCCGTGCAGTGGGCTGTCGGTCGTGATGGGGTGTACCAACGTCCAGTTTGTTGGAAAAAAGCTAACCTTATGACGCTCCAGATTAAGTCCGTAGTAGCGCCGGAAAGGGGTACCGTCAGGTTTGGTTTCAAGCCGCGAAAGTGACACTTCTACCTGTACGTCGATCAACTGGTTGGCACGGGCATTGATAATGCGAAACATCCAGCCATTTACGTCCAGGTAAGGCGCAAAAACAGCTTCTTTCGAGAAGCGGATGTGGGCAACGGGGCGCGAAAAACGCCCGTATAGCAGACCCGTTGCCAGCGCAAAAGCCAGCAGGCCCAGCATTGACTCGAAGGCCGCAATGGCGCTGGTCAGAAAACTATTGGGCGCAATATGGCCATAGCCAACGGTCGTGAGCGTTTGGGCGCTGAAGAAAAACGCTTTCCAGAAGGGGCCATAAAAAACGCGGTCATCAGCTCCTTTCAGATTCTCAGCGCCCACTAGCATATATATACCCGCGAACAGGATATTCTCGACTAAATAAAACAAGAGTACCCAGCCCAGAAACTGCGTCCAGCTCATCGTCATCAGCCGGTTGTAAATATTCAGCCGGTCCCAGAACGACTCATTGATACGGTTGATATTAAAACTGCCGTCATTGTTAATGAGCCGTCCGTAGCGGTCGTTGAGCTTAGTACCAAATCCTAAGTCCTGCCGCTGCACCTCCTGTTGCACCAGTTTACTGTCAGCGCCATGCAAATTGTTGGTAGATGGTTCGGGCGCAGTTTGCGTTGTTTTTGCTTTCACTGGCATAGTTATCTAGAGAACCTTTGCGGCCTCCATAGGATAAGTTTAAAGCAACTTTAATTCATGAAGAAATGAGTAAATAGGTATATATACTTACTTTTGTTGATGCTTTGAGTATTCGTGTGCAGCTTCCAAAGTGCTCTTAACCGCTAACTATGAAATCGTACCGGGACATGATTAGTTTAATCGTGCCAGCTTTTAATGAAGAAGAAAATTTGCCCGTTCTAATTCATCGGCTAATGGCTGTTATGAATGCCTACGGCAACTATGAAATTTTGGTTATTGACGATGGCAGCACCGATCAGTCCCGTTACGTCCTGCGCCAGTTGAGCATGGAATACCCAGTGGTCAGGTTTTTGTCATTCTCACGCAATTTTGGTCACCAGATGGCCCTGCGGGCTGGTTACAAACATGCCCGTGGCAACGCCGTCATTTGTCTGGACGCCGATCTTCAGCACCCACCCGAACTGATTCCGACGCTCATTCAAAAGTGGCGCGAAGGTTTTGAAGTTGTTTATACCATTCGTCAGCCCGACCCCTCATTGTCGTGGTTCAAGCGGACAACCTCAAAAAATTTTTATAGCCTTCTGCGCCGGATCTCAAAGCTGGACATTGAAGATGGGGCTGCCGATTTCCGGCTGCTCGACCGCAAGGTAGTCGATACCATCAACCAGATGAAGGAAAATGACCTGTTTCTGCGTGGAGCCATCTCGTGGGTTGGTTTTCGGCAATGCCGCCTGGTCTACAAACCGGCCGAACGCTACGCCGGTAGTTCGAAGTACTCATTCCAGAAGATGATGAAACTGGCGGTCATGGGTATTACGTCGTTTTCCACCCGGCCTCTGTATCTGTCCGTACTGCTTGGTTTCTGTATGTCGCTGTTCGCTACGTTGTTCGGGGCGGAGGTGCTCTACGAATACCTCTTTACCAATGCTACCGTGTCGGGCTGGACAACGCTGGTGGTCTTGATTGCCCTCATTGGCGGGGTGCAGTTTATCATGATCGGGATCATTGGCGTATATTTAGGTAAAACATTTATTGAAGTGAAGGGGCGACCAGCCTATATCATTGGCGATTCGAGTGAGATTGAGGAGACCGTAACAACATGGGAAGAGCCGACCAGAGAAACAGCATATTATTCACCGTCGACGTAGAGGAGTTCGATACCGCCGTTGAGTTTGGCCACCCTATATCATTACATGAGCAGATCGCCGTTTCGACGCGCGGTTTGCGGAACCTGGCCGAGCGGTTCGATGCGGTTGGTGCCCGAACAACGCTTTTCACGACGGCCAACTACGCCCTTCACGAGCCGGACCTGATCCAGTCACTGGCCCACCGGCACGAAATTGCTTCGCATGGCTATTTTCACACTACGTTCGAGCCAACGGATCTGCTCACGTCCCGACTCGCGCTGGAGAAATTAGTTGGCAGGCCCATCACCGGCTTCAGGCGGGCCAGGATGGGTTTCGTTGATCCAACCGACGTACAGCAGGCTGGTTATCAGTATAATTCGTCGCTGCACCCAACCTGGCTACCCGGCCGATATAACCACTGGGGCGAACCCCGGCACCCGTTTCGGGAGTTGGGCGTGTGGCAGGTACCGGCTTCGGTTACGCCCACGCTGCGGCTGCCACTGTTTTGGCTAAGTCTGAAAAATTTTCCATTCGGCTATTACAAACAGCTATGCCGACAAACCCTGCGGTCCGACGGATTTCTGAACCTGTATGTGCACCCCTGGGAGTTTACGGACCTGTCGGCCTATGAACATATTCCCCACTACGTCCGTCGTCACTCCCGCCATCAGCTCCTCGATCGGGTCGAAGACCTGCTGCGCTACCTGAAGCCACAGGGGGAGTTCAGTACGATGGGCGAGTTTGTTCAACGGTTGGCTGTTGGCTAATCCTATCAGTATTTTTGGCGCTACGTCACCTGTTTCCTGCGTATGTTATCCATTTTCAGAAAACCCCTGTTCAGCGACTTCCGATTTATTTTTGGGCTCTATGCCCTCATAGCCCTGATTGCCAGTACTAAAACCGTTTTCGTATTTGGTTCCAACAACTATAGCATCTTTTATTATTCGCTGAAGCACCTTATAGAAGGCGTCAGTTTGTATACGGAATACCCGGCTCAGTACGATGACCACTTTCATTATGCGCCTACCTTTGCGGCTTTGTTTTCGCCCGTGTTTTCGCTGCCTTATTCGGTAGGCCTGTTTGGGTGGCACTTCCTGTTTGCGGGCGTATGGGTATTTGCCCTCTACCGGATGCCGCTGACCAATCAGCAAAAGGTGTTTGCCTACTGGTTTACGCTGCAGGAGATGCTAACGGCCCTCACCAACAGCCAGACTAACCCACTCATTGCCTCCATTCCGCTGTTTGTGTTCTTGAGCTTCGAGAAACGGCAGCCACTGTGGGCAGCGTTTTTCATCGTTCTGGGCTTCAATATCAAGATTTATAGCATCGTTGCGGCTGCGCTGTTCCTGCTGTATCCGCAAAAAATCCGTTTTGTAATCTACCTCGTAGTTTGGGCCGCCCTGCTGAGTTTACTGCCGCTTCTGTTCACCAGCCCCGACAAATTGCTCTGGCAGTATGAGATGTGGTTCCGGCAGTTGCTCATCAAATCGAACCACGACAAATGGGCTAATACGTCTATCCATAAACTGGTTCACCTGTTTATCTCGCCCGATATTTCTACTGCCGCCATCGTTGGTTCTGGCATCCTGTTGTTCTGTACGGTTTATGCAAATATCCGACGTTTTAGTGAGCGTTCCTTCCGACTACTGTTGGTGGCGTCGGTGCTCATTTTTCAGGTAATTTTCAATCCGGTCTCCGAGTCGGCCACCTACATTACGGCCGTTACTGGGGTGTTGTGCTGGTGGTTCATCTGCCCGCAAACCACCCTCGACCGGATATTGCTGGTCAGCTGTTTCATCCTGACCGTTCTGTCGCCGAGCGACCTGTTTCCGGCTTTTCTGCGCGATGAGTTAACCCGGCCCTACGCTCTCAAAGCACTGCC
>DATHAW010000202.1:0-5676 GCA_035296465.1 Spirosoma sp. | reverse complement strand
ACGTAAAATAATAACCCGGTGGCAACTTTATGCGGGTCCCGATTCGCTGCTGAATGTCGGTCACTACGCTCTCAACGTCGCGCCCCCGAATGCTCACACCAACGGTAATGCGTCGTTTAGTGCCGTCGTGCGATATTTGTGCGGGCGCCTGAATGTAGCTAATTGTGGCAACTTCGCTGAGGGGAATGCTCGATGCAGCACCCCGGCCACCCGTGGGTAATGCTACGTGCAAACCGCTTAAGTCTGTCATGGTCTGTCGGTTGGCACTGTCCAGGCGTACAACCATGTCGTAGCGTCGTTCCCCTTCGTAGACGGGGCCGGTAATTTCGCCCGCGAAACCCGCTTTTATGAGCCGATTCACGTCGGCAACCGGCACGCCGTATTGTGCTAGTTTAGCCCGGTCGTACTGTACGTTTATTTGCGGCAAGCCTACAGTCTGCTCAACCCGTACTCCAGCCACGCCCGGCACCTTCTCAATGAGCCGCCCGGCGGCACTTGCCTGACTAAACAGCGTTTGCAGATTATCGCCGAATAGCTTGACAACAATATCGGATTTTGCACCGGTAATCATTTCGTTAAAGCGCATTTGAATTGGCTGAGTGAATTCTGACGACGAGCCGGGCACCTCCTGCTCCAGTACTTCCGCCATTTTAGCGGCCATTTCCTCCCGGTTAGGCGCGTTGGTCCACTCGGACCGCTCCTTCATGTTCATCATCAGGTCGCACTGCTCCACATTCATTGGATCGGTTGGTATTTCGGATGCGCCTACGCGGGCAACAATCTGCTTTACTTCGTGAAAATGCGTCTGCAACGCCCGTTCGGCTTTCAAGGTAGCGTCGATGGTAGCGGTTAATGATGTACCCGAGGGCATCCGGAAGTCAATGGCCATGTCGCCCTCGTCTAATTGCGGGATAAACTCACCCCCTAACTGTCTGAACAGCAGCAACACCCCGGCCAGAATTCCGGCTGCTATTAGTAGAGTCGTTTTGCGCCAACGTAACGCCCACATCACCAGTGGTGCGTAGTACCGGTAAAGCCAATCCATTAGCCGATCGGAGTGCGTGCGTTTTGTATCCAGCGTTTTGGGCAACAATAGGGCGGCCATCATTGGCACATAGGTCAGCGACAGAACCAGGGCGGCCAGAATGGCAAACGACACCGTTTCGGCCATTGGCCGGAATGTTTTGCCCTCGATACCCGTCAGGGACAGAATGGGCAGATACACGATCAGAATAATGATCTCTCCAAAAGCTGCCGACCGTCGTATAGCGGATGCCGACTCAAAAACGGCTTCATCCATTTCGTCGGCATTAAGCGTTCGGCCGATGAACCGTTTCTCCTGCCTAAAATGATGCAGCACAGCCTCAACGATAATAATGGAGCCATCGACGATCAGGCCGAAATCAATGGCGCCCAAACTCATCAGGTTAGCTGACAGACCCAGCGTTTTCATCATGCCGAGTGTGAACAGCATGGCCAGTGGAATCACCGAGGCCACAATTAGCGCGGCCCGCCAATTGCCCATCAGCATCAGCAGCACAAACACCACAATCAGTCCACCTTCGAGCAGATTGCGCTCAACAGTACTAATGGTTTTTCCAATTAGTTTGGTCCGATCAATGAACGGTACAACCCGGATACCCTCGGGCAGGGTTGCCTGAATGCGTTTGATACGCTCCTTCACACCGTTGATGGTCGTTTCTGAATCGGCTCCTTTCAGCATCAGTACCACTGCGCCAACGGCTTCTCCTTGCCCGTTGCGCGTTAAGGCACCAAACCTGACCGCGTGACCGTAGCGAACCGTGGCGACATTACCAATCCGAACCGGCAACCCGTCTCGGGTACGGATAACCGTATTTTCAATATCTTTCAGACTACCGATAGCGCCCTCACCCCGGATAAAGTAGGCCTGACTATTACGTTCGATATAGCTACCGCCGGTGTTGGCGTTGTTGCGGATCATGGCATCGGCCAGTTCGGTAAGCGTTACACCCGACGCCCGTAGTCGACTAGGGTCAACGGCCACCTCATACTGTTTTAAATAACCGCCAAAGCTGCTGATTTCGATAACGCCGGGAATACCGGCCAACTGCCGCTTCACAATCCAGTCCTGAATACTGCGTAGATCAGTAAGTGAATATTTACCCTCGTAGCCAGGCTGCGGCACGAGCGTGTACTGATAAATTTCACCTAGTCCCGTCGTAATTGGGGCCAAAAAGGGCCGACCATAATCGGCAGGAATATTCTGTATCGCCGTTTGCAATTGCTCTGATACTAACTGCCTAGCTTTCAGCATTTCAGTATCCTCCGTGAACACAACCGTCAGCACGGAAATCCCCAGTTTAGAGACGGAGCGAATTTCCTCAACGTTCTGAAGGTTGGCCATCGCCAGTTCGAGGGGGGTGGTGATAAAGCGTTCGGCCTCCTGAGCAGCCAGTGCGGGCGTTTGCGTGATAACGACAACCTGGTTATTGGTAATGTCGGGTACGGCATCTACCGGCAGGTTATAGGCTGAATAACCGCCCCAGCCAACCAGCGCCAGCACAAAGGCACCAATGACTAATTTATTCCGAATACTAAATCGGATTATGGCATCGAACATGAACGAATAGAAAAAAGTGAGCCGCAGAAGCGAACTGGTTATCAATTGGTATAGAGACTTATGTAAGGTCAGGGCACTACGTTTATCACAAACGTAGGAACAGGTTATGGAAAGCAATTTCCAACTATCTTACTGCTTATGGTTGCGTACGTTAGCCAGTGGTCACCATCAGATGAAACACGCTGCACCAACATTCAGATACACAGCCGAACAACAGGCTTTAGGTGCGGGGTGGCTGTAGCAAGGGGGCAAAGGCGGGTCGGGCGTTCATGGTATGCAGCCGAAAGACAGCCAGTGAACGCAACTCCAGCACGAAAGGAATGTAATTGATGAGCCGAAGCGTCTGGGTAAAATCGTAGGTTAGGGAGACGCCATCGAATGAAGGCAGCCGAGTATGGCTGTGGTTTGGCGCTTTATTGTGGTTTGAATCGAGGGCGTAGTGTTCGATCAGAAATGCCCAGAAACTCAAATTATGTCCTTCCTCCCGCTGATGCTGCTCATAATGCGTCAGCAGTTCAGGCAGGCGGGTAACCTGTTCCAGACTCATCCGGGGAATCAGACTTCCCAGTAAAAGCAGTACCGCCAGTGCCATTGCCAGTGCCTGTTTCAAACGAGTTTAACCCCTTTGGGTAGTTGCAACGGCTAAATTACTGAATTCTTTGCTTAGGGTAGTGTCTAACCCAACGTTTTTCCAGGTGACGAGTTATGGCGTGTCCGGTTAGGACTAGTAATCGAGCATTAGCGGGCTACCCGCTCAAACGGCCATCGTTTTTTTAGGCCGGAGGTGATCAGAAACGCGATGATGCCCAGACTAATGACCGTCAGGCCGGATAGCATAAATGTCAGACCCGTCGAGAAAAATACGAATAGCCAAACGCCAATTGCCAGCAGAACGGGCAGTGGAAACAGCGGCATACGGAATGGGAAATCGGTAGAGGCACGTCGCTGTCGGAGCAGCAACAAGCCAACTGCCTGCCCAACAAACTGCACAACAATGCGCATGGCTAGGATAGCCGTAATGACATCACCAAGCCGAAACAACAGGCTGAAGAGGAAACCCAGGCCACCCAGGAATAACAGCGATATATAGGGAAACTGCTTGGTAGGGTGCAGCCGGGCGAAGATTTTAAAAAATTGCCCATCAACAGCTGCGGCATAGGGCACCCGCGAGTAGCCCAGCAGCACGGCGAAGAGCGACGAAAAAGCCACCACCAACACCAGTAACGTTGCCAGCTTAGCCGCACCGGGACCGTAGAGCGTTTCAACAAATGTGCTGACGATGAATTCACTAGCCTGCGCCTGCTGCCAGGGCACTACGCTCACCACACTCAGGTTCATTAGCAAATACAGAATGGCTATGCCCACAATGGAGATAAACATACTGGCCGGGATGTTCCGCGTTGGTCGCTGAATCTCTCCCCCAAGATGGCATACGTTGTAATAGCCGAGGTAGCAGTAAATCGTTTTAACGGACGCCTGCCCTAGCCCTGCTGCCAGCAAACCCCCACTGACCGAACCAACTGTGGGTATTATACCCGACAACGTTTGCGACAGGGGAATTCGGGCGTTGGCCAGCCCGCCCACAATAATCCAGCCGAGTGTGAGCAGCACCGCTCCCCACATCACCAGGCCAATGAGACCAATCGAGTCAATTTTACGGTAAAGCAACGCAATGATCAACAGCACCACACCCCCCGAAACGGCCCGGCGCTGCCAGTCGTCGAGCGGCATCAGATACGACGCATATTGTGCAAAGCCAATGGCACCGGACGCCATGACTAATGGAGCCTGAATAAGAGTTTGCCAGACATAAAGAAAAGATAACAGCCTACCCCAGCGTTGTTCGCCATACGAGATTTTGAGGAAATTGTAGCTACCGCCAGCCTGCGGAAAAGCCGCTCCCAGCTCAGCCCACACAAAGGCATCGATCAGCGAGATGACCGCCCCCAGCACCCAGGCCCACATGAACTGCGGGCCACCCAACGTTTTTATAACCAGCGGCAGCACTACAAATGGCCCAATACCGACCATGTCGATCATGTTTAGCGCCGTTCCCTGTAACAGGTTCAGCCGCCGGGGAAGCTCAGCCGCTGCCGCCGGGACCGATGCTGGCCGCTGGGTGTTACCAGGCTGCTCAGGATACGTAGAATCGGTCAAATGCGTAGTGATAAAGGGCCATTATTCTCGAAGCAATACTCCGCCAACCGTTGAAAGGAAGCTAAAAGTTCGTTTTCAGATAGGCGTTCGCAACTGAACGCATTTCAACTGATTCAGAGCACTCAGCATCAGTGTTACGAACAATTCCTATGGACAAAGGTTGATACAACAGCAGTTAATAAAGGAACAGTATTTACAACAAGACGTTATGAAAAAAATAATCCTGGCAGGCGTAACGCTGATGGCAGCTCTGCTAACCAACACCTATGCACAGGTCAATGGGCCGGAGAAGAGTACAAACGGTGTTGTGTCTCAGCAGGGGAAATCACCAAACACCAAAACAAGTTCAGTAGAAGGCATGCAGCGTAAAGGCAGCGGCAAAATGGCCTCTGGCGTAACGCGCAATGGTAATAGTAATCTCTCGCCTACCTCTCCAACCAATACGCATGGCAGCACCTCGCAGGGATCGGCCAGCAAACCATCTGGGGGTGGCGCGCCCGGTACGGGTGTACGGCAAACGCAGGCCTCCAATGGCCCAAAGAGTACGAAAAATGGTACGGCGTCAGATGGTGGGCTAACCAGCAATGGTACGCCTACCTACGGGGCAAAAGTCAGCACTAAATCAACATCGGGCTCCACAGGCGGCTCCAAGCGGCCAACCTCAACGGCAGCCGTGCAGAAAGAAGCCCGCACCTCCGATGCCAACGTATCGACCAACGGGCCGCAGCCGACTGGCCCTGGTAAGCCCGGCACGCCAACTGGTCAGAAAACCGGTGGAAACAGCTACCCGCAAACGAGTGGCAGTGGTAGTAAGGGGAGCACTGGCGGTAATGGTAGCCGGAATAACAGCGGTAGCGGCAACAACTAAGCCGTTGGCAATCAAAAGCGATCAATAATCAAAGAGGCCCCGCTTCCAT
>DATHAW010000201.1:0-4513 GCA_035296465.1 Spirosoma sp. | reverse complement strand
GCGTAAAAGAACAACTAATTATAACTATTTCGGTGTAACGCTATGAACCGTCTTAACCATCTTCCAAATTATTCCACATAGCATAAGTCTAGATATAAAACAGGTCTATGAGAAGTAAAAAATACGATTGAGAATCACCATGATTTTTCAGTTGAATTTTAGGCAGATCCTATTGATAAGCGAATACAGTTCGCTAAGATAGGGATATCAAGACGCACGCAGAACCTACCCTTAACTTGCCACGAATCCATTGTCGACTGAGTGCTGACGGGCATCGGCGCTGTGGGCGAAGTAACAGCAAAGCACACCGGCCGCTTCAATCCGATTGAGCGTAGTGCGGGTTTCGGGTTGGTTTTTTCGGTGCACCTTCCGGATGTAGACACATTGTATCTGACCGGGAAAGTGTTCAACCACCGACGCGTAAATGGATGGGTCTTCTTGCGAATCGTCGCCCAGCAGAATAAACTGCTGCTTCGGGTAAGCCTCCATAATCCGGACAATTCGGGTGAACTTACCGGAGTGTTTGTTCTGCCCTGTTTTCAGTAAGTCTTTAAATCGCTTCAACTGATTCAGCAGATAGACGCCGTTGGGCAGGCCGTTTTTGGTCGAGAAATCCAGAATGTAGTCGTAGAGGTTCCACTCACTGCTCGATACGTAGAAGAACGCATTTGTCCGGTCGGGTCCACTATTGGCTTCGGCCAGCAGTTGATAATGTGCCACTACGCCTTCAAATGGCTGTCGGCTGTGGGCATTTTCGGTTAACAGTACCTGTAATCGTTTGAGAATCGTGGCCGAGTGCGAAACCAGGAACGTATCGTCAATGTCGGAGATGCAGGCAATCTGCGTCGGGTGCGGCACCAGCACCTGGCTACTCCCCTCAGCTAGCACTGTATCCGCGTCTGACAGCAGTTTGGCTCCCACCGGATGCCAGCCCGGCGGCAGGGGCTGCGATAGCGGTAAGGTAACCCGAAAATAGCCGTCCTCGGCAGCTTTGGTATCGGCCGTTTGTTCACCAAAGCTGACGCGCACATTGGCTTTCGGATACGGACGTACCATGAATAACCGAATAACAGCCAGCAGATTTATCCAGGCATAGTCCCGGTTTTTGCTGCGGGGCAATGCACTCCGGCGCAGCACACTTCCATGAATGATTAGTTCGTTCGCGTTACCGAAACCCCGGTACAGCTTTACAACGGGCTTGTCGGACAGCTTTAGTCCGGTTAAAAAAAAGCTTCTTAGTATTCCCCTCAGGCCTTGGGCTCGCCTGATCGTGAACGTTGGTTGGTCGGTTGTCATCACGTTTTTCGTACTTTCGCTCAGCACTCGCCATTTACAACTCGTAACCATCACTTAAGTTGACATTTTTATTTGTGATCAATCCCGTTTCGGGCGGTAAAGGCAAAACCGACTGGACGGATGGTATCAACAATTACTTTGCCGACTTGCCCCACACAGCGGAGTTGCTGTACCTCGATGGCAAGACTGATACCGAAACGCTGGGCCGGGCCATTGCCGATCTGAAACCCGACCGGGTCATAGCCGTGGGGGGCGATGGTACGCTTAAAATTGTGGCCGAACAGCTACTCGGCACGGGTGTGCCACTCGGTGTGCTGCCCGCCGGATCGGCCAACGGCATGGCCCGCGAACTGGCCATTCCGGGCGATATTGAGGGCAGCCTGAACGTAGTAGTGAATGGCGAGCTGAAACCGGTAGACATCATTTCGATAAACGACGGCGACATGTGTCTGCACCTGAGCGACATTGGCCTCAACGCGCAGGTGGTGAGGCATTATGAGAAAAACAACTGGCGCGGCATGTTTGGGTATCTGCGCAGCGTGCTGAAGACCCTGCGCAGACGGCGGCAGTTACAAGTAGAGATCGACACCGGCCCGGATTGCATCCAGCGCGTGGCGCTGATGGTCGTGCTGGCCAATGCCCGCATGTATGGCACCGGCGCAGTTATCAATCCCGATGGCGACCTGTCCGATGGGCGGTTCGAAGTGGTCATTTTCCGTCGGCTCACGTTGTGGGGCCTGCTGAAGCTGTTCTGGCGCTTCAGGCCCTTTGACCCCCAGTATATTGAGATTCTTGCGGCTACATCCGTCAGTATCGAAACGCAGCGCCGGGCTTACTTCCAGATCGACGGCGAATATCGGGGCCGCATCACAAAACTCACCGCCCGTATCAGGCCCGGAGTCATTACGATGCTTGTCCCGGCGCCGAGTTCGTAATACGCTCGGGTCGGCTGTACAGATTGAACCGTTCGTCGCGCACGAAACCGGCCAGCGTCATGCCCGCTTCCTGCGCCATCTGCACGGCCAGGCTGGAAGGTGCCCCTACGGCAACCAGCAGGGAGACGCCTGCCAGCCAGCTTTTCTGCACGAGTTCAACACCAATGCGCCCGCTCAGGAAGATGCCGGATTTGTGGAGTGGTAACCAGCCCTGCCAGAAAGCCGCGCCAATGAGTTTATCAAGGGCGTTGTGCCGCCCAATGTCTTCACGCACCAGCCGCAGCGTACCATCGGTGTCGAACAAGGCGGCTGCGTGTATACCCCCCGTGTAGGCAAACGCCCGCTGCACGCTGCGAACACGACTGGGCAGGGCATGAAGCACGGCAGGGTTAACCCGTAATCCACCTGAAAGCGGGCCGGGCGAAAGAGCCATGACCGACTCTATGGTGGCCTTGCCGCACAGCCCACAACTCGACGACGTAAACGTATTGCGGGTCAGCCGCGACCAGTCGACCGTGACGTCGGGGTGAAGTTCGACCCGAATTACGTTACCCTCTTTTTGGGCGTCCTGCACGCAGTGGCGGCACGAAAGGATATCGGCAGGCCGACGTATAATCCCCTCCGTAAATAGAAAGCCCATTGCCAGTTCCTCATCTGCGCCGGGGGTCCGCATGGTAACCGACACGGGCCGCTGCTGGCGGTCGTTGGCGGGGCCAAAACCAAGCCGGATTTCGAGTGGCTCTTCAACGGCGAGCAGGTCTGGCGCTTCGGATGGTGTTTGGCCGTTTATTTTCCGAATGGTAACGGGAGCAACGAGCGGCATGAGGGGTAAAAAGCAGTCGATGGTTTCAGCCTTAACGCTTCCCGCACCAAATTGATTTTAAGAAAAGCAGCAACACTACCCAAAACAGGACACTAAAAAAGGCTGTAGTGATAGCTTCATGGGTAAACATTCCCGGCAAAATCAAGTGAAACTGGGGGGTATTATGAATACCACCGGATTACTCCATGAGATAGTACCAGACGTAACAATATCAGGCTGAATAGGCTTAACCGGTAAGCAGATTTAGCCAACGAGCCAAATCCGGTCGGCTTCGGCTCCCTGCTCAGTCCACTCAACCAGCACCCGCTGCGATTCGAGTGTGTTGACCCGTTTACCGGTGTAGTCGGGCTTGATGGGCAGATCGCGGTTATAGCGCCGGTCAATCAGCACCAGCAGTTCGACCTGGCGTGGCCGGCCGAAAGCGGTCATGGCATCCAGAGCAGCCCGCACCATGCGCCCCGTTGCCAGCACATCGTCGATCAGAATTACCCGCTTGTCCTCGATCACGAAGGGTACGTGGGTTGTATTGGGACGTAGTGGTGTACCACGCCGGCGAAAATCGTCGCGGTAGAACGTAGCGTCTAAGTAGCCCAGCGGTACGTTGTGGCCCGACGAATTCCCATTCATAGCCCGGTTCAGTTCGCGGGAAATGCGTTCGGCGAAATAAATGCCGCGCGGCTGCATGCCCAGCAGGACGGTATTGGCAAAATCCTGGTGTTTCTCAATCAGTTCCTGCGCCAGCCGACTCACCACGATTTCGAGCAACGGACTGGACAGAATAAGGCGTTGTTGATTCATGGGCTAAAAATAAGGATAAGTTCGTAGGGGTTGAGTAATAAGTAGGTATGTGAGTGTATCTGGCATTCACAAAATTCATACTTAACCACTCATACGCCTGTCCCCTACCTGCTCACCACTCCGTTTCGCGCTTGTCGTGCCAGAATTTGCCAGTCTCCGTTTGTGGGGCATCGGCCGCCAGCCAAACAATGCTTTCGGCCCCCTGCTCAACCGAATGGCTCGCCTGGCTGCCGCCCATATCAGTACGTACCCAGCCGGGATCTACGCAGTTGACGGCCATATTCTGGCTTTTTAGGGCGCCAGCCATTTGCCTGGTTACGGCATTCAGAGCCGCTTTGGAGATGCTGTAAGCGGGGGCATAGGTGCTCATGCGGCTCAGCGACCCGGCTCCACTCGATACGTTAATGATGCGCCCGCCACTGGGTGACTTGGCTAAGTGGGGCAAAAAATACTGCGTCACCAGAATGGGGCCATTTACGTTGGTCTTCATTGTCCGGTCGAGCATCTCGGCGTTTAATTTCAGGATGTCTTCCCCATGATCCTCCAGAACAGCCGCGTTGTTGATCAGCACATCCAGATGGTCGGCTTTCTGGGAAAACGTACCGCTCGCATTTTTGATGCTAACAGGATCCGTTACGTCAATATGAATAAATGTAGCTTC
>DATHAW010000200.1:0-11431 GCA_035296465.1 Spirosoma sp. | reverse complement strand
ACCAGAGTGGGCTACACTACCGGGCCGCCGAGGAGCCAGACCTAAGCACCGATTCAGTCCCCACTCTGTCTAATTTGCCCAGACTCGGATAGAAATTAGGGTTCGTGGCCCAGGAAAGGGTTCGAGTAAAAGCAAGTTGTTGACTACCATTCAAAACTAATCAGCCTCATGGACTTTTGCTACTTCATCGGCATCGACATTGCCAAAGACACCCTTGACTGGGCTGTCTACACCCAACAGGGATTGCAACTCAGCACCCACACCTCAAACACACTGGCGGGCATCAAGGCTGCTTTGGCTGAATTTAAAGCACTTCCTGACTGGAATCCCAAACAGGCAGTGTTCTGTATGGAACATACAGGCATCTACAATGCTCACCTATTAGAACTGCTCTACGAGTTGAAACTTCCGATCTGGCTGGAGTCTTCCTTACAGATCAAGCAGGCAGGTGGAATGCAGCGGGGCAAAACCGACAAGGTAGATGCCCAGCGGATTGCCCAGTATGCGTATCGCTTCCGTGATCAAATGCGCTTGTGGGAGCCACCACGCGAGGTTATGCAACGGCTGAGTTTTCTTAGTAACACCCGTCAACGCCTGAACCAAGCCTATAACCTGCTGGCCGTTCCCGTGGCCGAGCAGGATACATTCGTCAACCGGTCTCTGCAAAAGGCTCTGAAGGGCAATGTCAAAAAGTCACTAATGGCCCTCAAAGAAGAACAAAAAAGTGTCGAATTACAGATTACTCAACTCATTGAGACCGACGCTCGGCTAAAAGAACTGTTTGATCTGATGGTCTCAGTGCCCGGTATTGGCCCTGTTATCGCGACCGAACTGTTAATCACCACCAATGAGATGCAGACCATCAGCGACCCTAAAAAGTTGGCTTGTCATGCCGGGGTTGCCCCATTCGAGTACCGCTCAGGCAGTAGCATCCGGGGCAAAACCAGGGTGAGTCGTCAGGCCCGCAAACGTCTGAAATCATTAATCCACATGGGCAGCATGTCGGCTATCCAGGTGAAGGGCGATTTTCAGGACTATTACCAACGCAAGATTAAGGAGGGCAAACACACAATGCTGGTGCTCAATGCAGTTCGGAATAAACTCATTCACCGGGTTTGCGCGGTGGTACGTCGGGGTGAGAAATATGACAAAAATTATGTCTTAGCCCTTGTTTGAACCATAGAAATCGGTGCGGTATCGCTGAGTATGCTTTTCGCTTCCGGGATCGATTACGTTTGTGGCAACCACCCGCCAACTCTTACAAGACCTGACCAATTTAAGCCCCCTACGGCAGCGACTAATGTTGGTACGTTCGCAACTCCAATAGCCGATTAACGAGCAAGCTGGCTTCAGTGATCCTAAACGCCAAAAGCAGTTAATTAAGAATTGTCAGGCGTCGCTCAAAGCCATCAACGCTGACTTGGAAAGCGTTGATCAGCAGATTACTCAACTTATTCAGGCCGACGAGCACCTTAAAGAACTCTTCGCGCTCATGACCTCTATTCCTGGTGTAGGTATGGCAACGGCCACTGAAGTCATCCTGGCTACCGACGAGTTCAAGGCAATCACGGACCCAAAAAAGTTAGCCTGTCATGCGGGTGTTGCTCCTTTCGAGTACCGCTCTGGCACCAGTGTTCGAGGCGGCCCGCCGCAGCGGTAAAACCCGTGTGAGCCAACACGCTCGTAAGCGACTCAAATTCCTTTTCCACTTAGCTGCCATGTCGACTATCCAAGTAAAAGCAGGGCGGCCTGTGCCGCGAGTTGCAGGATCATTATCGACGAAAGGTGGCCCAAGGCAAGATCGGATCGCCGAAGCGACAAAATGCTGGTCTTGAATGCGGTCGCTTCGGCGATCCGATCGCAATAAGCTAATTCATCGCATCTATGCCGTTGTGGCAGGGGGCGAAAAATATGAAAAAACTATGTGTCACCACTTGTGTAAACCATAGAAATCGGTCCGGTTTGGTCATCGGATGAAAGGGATCGGACTGCCGAAGCAGCACTTCGAATGTGAGCAATGCCTTTCTGGACTTGCAATAGTACACTGGAGATTTTTTCAGGCAGCCATCTGGGAGGTGTAAAAATAAGATTCCTGTTGAGCGGGGGTCTGGTAATTCAGGCTTGAATGTCTCCGCCGACGATTGTACCAGCCCTCGATGTACTCGAAGGTGGCCAACCGGGCTGCGGCCCGCGTCGGAAAGTCAGCATGGTTCACCAATTCACTTTTGAACGTTTTGAAAAAGCTTTCAGCTACTACATTGTCCCAACAGTTGCCTTTGCGACTGCTCCGGCAGCCCGGTCATACTTTGCACAACAGGCACGCCTTTTAACTGATCCCGGAATTCGTTGCAGGCATACTGGACACCACGATCTGAATGAAATAGAAGTTCGCCCTCTACACATCTGTTATTGAGAGCCATACGCCAGGCTGCCACGCTTGTATCAGCCGCTTTCAGGCTATCACTCAAGGCCCAGCCACTTACTTTTCGGTCTGCCAAATCCAGCACGATTGTCAGGTACAGCCAGCCTTCGCCAGTCGGAATGTAGGTAATATCAGACACCCACTTTTGAGCTGGCTTATCTGTTGTGAACTCCCTGTTTAACAGATTTTTAGCTACCGGATAATCGTGAGATGAGTCGGTAGTCTGAACACGATACTTCTTATACATTATGCTGCGAATAGCCGCTTTGTGCATCAATCGGGCTACCCGATTCCGTGATGCCTTCACGCCCCGCTCCCGCAATTCATCAGCGATCCGGGCCACCGTGGCGCGGGACTGCCGTACCGATACTGACTCTGGATATGTATCTGTCGAATCTCATCCAGCAGTTGAGTTTGTTTTAGTTGCCTGGCACCAACCGGATGCTTGCGCCAATAATAGTACCCACTGCTGCTCACCCTCAAGACCTTACACATCTTCTCAACAGGAAACTGATTGGCGTGTTCCGCTATAAATCGGGGTATTTCCCGTCTCCCCTGGAGAAGATGCCGACTGCCTTTTTTAATATATCGCGCCGGGCGACGTTCGTTCAAGCTGAGCGTCTTTGAGCTCTTTCTGTAGTGGTCGGATCTGTTTCTGTTCCTGGCTTAGCCCAGTGGCCGAGGATGCCGATTGACTGGGGCTTTTGTGGTTTTGCCGCCACTTGGTGATTCGACTTGAGTCGATGCCAAGCTCGCGGGCAGCCTCCTGCACAGAGCCTTTTGCATGGGATAACTCGACCGGTCCGCCGGCGCGGGCCATCTTCTTAAATGTCTCGTCAAATACACGCCTTTTTTTCATGGGTACCTTCCGGTTTGTCCCCAAATGTGCTTAAAAACTGTCTCCAGTCAAATGTAGCAAGTTCACTACAGTGAGAGCAGCGGATACCAGTATAGCAGCTTGGCAAATGGCCCTTAAAAATAGGCCGCTAGATGGCAAACTACTTTTCCATCGCTCCGGCGCCCCGGTCAGACCGGGGTGTACAATACGCCTGCATCGAGTTTCGGGATCAATTCAAGGAGTTGCCCGTCTTGCAAAGCATGACGGGGCTGCCGGAGCAGTCGAAAGGGTAAGTGTTGGGACAATGCCGTGGCCGAGAGCTTTCGCTTCGGCGATCCGATTCAAAACGCTGAAATGTGAGATGGTTAATCATGTTCATTTTGAAACACGCCATCAGGCAAAGTTGGCCACGTTTGAATATATCGAGGGTTGGTATAACCGTCGGCGAAAACATTCGACGCTCGATTACCAGACTTCTCTTCAATGCGAATCTTATTTTTTCACCACCTCGATGGCTGCTTAAAAATCCTCCAGTAAACTATTGCAATTCCAATGTTCCATCTCTATCGGTAAGCGACAAGTAAAGCGACAATAAGCGCTGTAAAGGCTACAAGCATCAACGCTACAATGACAATAGCAGCTTTGGCTAACCCTTTACCTGAAAACCGGTCAGGTTCTTTCTTTATTTTGGAGATAGCAATTCCACCCGTGATAACAGTTGCCAGAAAGCTTACCAAAATAGTGAGGCCAACAAACTGACTGGTGGTAAAAACTAAGGCTAAGCCAACTAAACTGAATATAAAACTAAGCCAGGCTAGTTTGTGAATCGGTGGCTTTTCTGCTGAAGGGCTTACACCTTTTTCATTAACCCCACTTGGCAGTTTGGTAACCTGTACCGTATGTCTAATAAAGCTGATCGCCTTATTGTCAGTCGTTAACTTTGCTCTAGCGGCCACAGGTAGTGTTTGGCTAGGTGCATGTGCATAGAAGTCTTCGGCATTAGGGGATGTAGTTGTAAAAGCTACACTATCAGCCAGTAATCTTTCACTGAATAAAACTGCTTGGGGTTGAGGGGTTGAAAGGGCAAGGTTCTGCAACTGCCCTTTATAAGCATAACTAGAGCTATTGCTAGAGCGAGTGAAATTGAATGTGGATTTTGGTGCACAGCTCAGGCACAGCAGCCAGACTGCTATACAGCTCATTAATCTGACATGGTATCCAAGCATTTGAAGAATGGATAGTACTAAGGAAGTTTTGCTCGCCACCTCAGTATTTATGTAGTCTTTAAGATGGGTAACGCCATCGGCTAACGGTTCTATCTGGTCGTCAAAATCCATGATTCAAAGGTTGATAGATGTGGACAATCACATATATAAGAACTAATGGCTTGTAAAGTCTGAAGTGTAATGCCCTTAACTATCACCTCAGGAAAATAACCTGAATCCTTAGGGGTTATGCCGTTTTTCGATGAAGCAATCATTTACCCGCCCTGGCTAATCAGTAGGTCTTTTTATGGCGTAGCTACTTGAAATATGCCGTACAATAAATTGCAAGTAGGAAACGAGGGGTATTAGTTTTCTTTACTCAAAACATAGCAAGATGAAACACTTACTACTTTTGGTTGCTCTGCTAACCATCAATATTGGCTACAGTCAAAAGCGAACCTATACACTTAAAGAACTTTTACCGCTTGACTCACTTACGGGGACATCGTGTACGAAGGTGTAGTGCAAGTTCAGGGAGCAACAGCGGCTGACCTTTATAACCGTGCAAAAACCTACTACCTAAAGACATTCAACAACGCAAACCGGGTTATTGAGGTTGACCAGCCCAACCAACAGGTTAGCGGGCGGGGCGTTTTTCTATTTATGGAGAACAGAAAGCCGGGTATTTTCAACACCTAGGCTTCCTACCCGGTAACACTAGAAATACGGGTAAAAGACGGCCGGTATCACTATTAGTTTAGCCAGTTCAGTATACGAATGCCGCAGTATACAACTCAGGATATGCCGTTAGCAACTGTTTACAAAAAGGCGTATGGGGATAAAATACGCGAAGTTAGTGCCGACCCAATCACAGATACTTTGATGAGAATGTTAAAGGGCAGATAGCGCGTCTACAACAGTTTATGGGTGGGTCTGCCGCACAAAAGGACTATTAACGGCCGTACAATTCGGGGCAAAACGTCGGAAAGCTCACATCAAGCTTTTGGCCGTGTTCGGCTTCTCATGGATCGTTAGGCAGATTATAACGTTCGTTCGTACTTACCAAGAAAAGAATATTTAGAATTTTAAAGGGCCGCAAATGGCCCTTTTTCTATGCCCATAAGTGAGATAACTTCACTTTGTTGTACCTAAGTTGTACCTAAAAGCAAATCAGCCAGTCAACATCTCTGTTAACTGGCTGATTATCAATTGTGGGAGTTGAGGGGTTCGAACCCCCGACCCTCTGCTTGTAAGGCAGATGCTCTGAACCAGCTGAGCTAAACTCCCTTTCTTTCCCGCCCGTCTTTCGTTGTTTGGGAGTGCAAATATAACAGGGTGGGCGTACGCTCTGCAAATTTCAGTCTAAAAAAAGGATAAAAAATAAACGGAGCAGACAAATGAATAGGCAAACAGTTGATAGTCAAACCTGCTTCGATAAGGTGTCGAGGGCATTACGTGGCTGCTTCAGATTGCCTGCTCTATGTTAAATTCTACATAATAAGTTATTTGGTTTGATTTGTGCCGTTGCAAGCCTGGTTACAACATTTATAAAAGCATGAACCTTTGATCATGATTAAACAAAAAGCGAGCCAAACAGGTGTTATGACCCGCTCACTTCTGGAACCCAAATGCCGGAATGTTTACTCGAAATTCAAGTAAAGCGTAACGGTATGCGTAGTTAACCGATTGATGCCGACACCAGCCATGTTGGCGGTTGGCCGATAAAGGTTGACGAGACCATGCGAGAATCGCAGTTCAGGGGCAAACTTAAAATACTCGAAAAACTGCTCAAAACCAACACCATACTCTACCGCAAAGTCCATAGTACCGGTGCTCAGCCGACTCGTGCCAATGTTTTCCCTTCGGCGAACGTTGGTCTCAACGCTGAAGGCTCCCCCCGCCAGCAGGTACATTCGCGAATTATTACGTCGTTCGGATTTGTATTTCAGCAGCAGGGGAAAATCGAGCCAGGTGGACTCGCGCACTTCGGTTTTCGACGTGCCACCCGGATAATCGTACGTAACCTCGCGACTTAACAGCGATACGGCCGGCGTCAGCCGCAGGTCGTATCGGTCGTTTAGATAAGCGTTTATGACGAAACCAACCCGGAAGTTGCCTTTGTTGGGTGAATAAATTCGGTAGGCTGAATCAGTCGACACAAAAGCCGGACTGTAGCCAATGCTGAATCGCGTCACGGGAGCGGCAAAAAAGAAACCGTAATGGATGGGACTGTCGTCGTAGCGTTCCAAGTGCTTCACTACGTACTTGTAGTTGCTTTGGGCTACGGCCTGAAGATGAATCAGTAAGATAAAACCGGCAGCAATTACTGCTTTTGGCCAATGTAAATCGACGCGACGCCGAAGGTGAGGGGTATCCATTTAGTGTTAGTGAATCCGGCCGTTTCGTAGATACGCAGGAAGTCAAGACCATCGGGAAACGCCTGAACCGACTCGGGCAGGTACGTATAGGCCGACGCGTCCTTGCTCACCACGCGCCCGATGAGCGGCAGGATAGTCCGGGAGTAAAAACCGTATAGCTGTTTGAACGGAAACTGGCGCGGATTCGAGAACTCCAGTACCACGCACGTGCCCCCGGGGCGCGTTACGCGGTGCATATCGGTCAAGCCTTTGAGCAGGTTATCGAAGTTGCGCACACCAAATGCAACGATGACGGCGTCGAAATCATTGTCCGGCAGGGGCAAACCTTCTGAATCGCCCGACCGCATCTCGATAAGCTGATCGACACCGCGCTTCTTCATTTTCTCCCGCCCCACCGCCAGCATGCCTTCTGAGATGTCCATGCCCACAACTTTTTCGGGTTTCAATACCAGGGCTTCGAGGGCGAAGTCGCCCGTGCCGGTGGCAATGTCCAGAATGCGCTTGGGCGGGAACGTAGCCGCCCGGCGCAGTTCGCGGATGGCCCGTTTACGCCACAAGATGTCGATGCCCCCGCTCAATACGTGGTTCAGCAGGTCGTATTTCGGCGAAATGCTGTCGAACATCTCCGCAACCTGCTCGCGCTTGGAGGTATCTTTATCTTTGTAGGGAACAACGGCCATTTTCAGCGAAAGAGTGAAAAGGTGAAAGAGTGCTGCTGGATAGCCATTCACTCTTTAGCTCTTTCACCCATCAAACTGGGTATTCATTCGGAAAGTTTCGCTCACAGGTCCGGTCGAGGGGCCAGGGGTTGTGTTCGGCAGGTTGTTTGCGTAGTTTGCTGGCTAAATACCGGCCAAACTGGTAGCCCCTATGATCCGCTCGCTTCTCCCGTTCTTTCCTGTTTTCCCGTTTTTGTTCCTGTCACCCCCCGACGTACACCGCATTCACCAGCGTATTCTGACACTCGACACCCACGCTGATGCACCAATTATGATGCAGAAACCGGGCTTCGACGTTGGCACGGCCCACGATACGAAGCAGGATGGATCGCAGATTGACTTCCCGAGGATGAAAGCGGGGGGTATGGACGCCATGTTTTTTGCGGTTTATACATCACAGGGTCCACGCACGTCCGAAGGTCATGCCGAGGCAAAACGCAATGCGCTGAACCAGTTCGATTTGATTCACCAAGCACTCAAAAAACACCCGAATCTGGCGGAACTGGCCACTACGCCCGCTGATGCGTACCGAATCGAAAAGGCTGGCAAGCGGGCCGTATTCATCGGGATGGAAAATGGTTACCCAGTGGGCAATGATTTGTCGATGCTCAAAACGTATTACGATCTGGGTTGCCGCTACATCACGCTGACGCACTTCGCTAATAACCTTATTGGTGACTCTTCGACGGACCCCGATGGCCCCCTTCATGGTGGGCTGAGCGAGTTTGGTAGGAAAATAGTGCGGGAGATGAATCGACTAGGTATTCTGATTGACGTATCGCATGTGGCCGACAAAACATTCTATGATGCGCTGGCCCTATCTAAGGCACCTGTTATCGCATCGCACTCTAACGCCCGCGCCCTTTGTGACTACCCACGTAATATGACCGACGACATGATCCGGGCCATTGCGGCAAAAGGGGGCGTGGTGCAGGTCAATTTCGTGAGTGATTACCTGAAAAAGCCATCACCCGCTTTTCAGGTTGCCAAAACCAAATTTCGCATGGCCAGCGTGGGTAAGGTGCTGACGCCCGAGCAGGAGGCCCAGTTGAAAGTTGCCAGCGATTCGTTGAGCAGGGTGTTTGCATCGGAACGTGCCAGCCTGAGCGACATCGCCGACCACATCGATCACATTGTTAAACTGACCAGCATCAATAACGTTGGCATCGGCTCCGATTTCGATGGGGGCGGGGGCGTCAACGGCCTCGAAGACGTAAGCCAGATTGAGAACCTGACCGGTGAGTTGCTTCGACGGGGTTACTCGGAAAAAGACCTTGCCAAAATCTGGGGAGGCAACCTGCTACGGGTACTGGGGCAGGCAAAGGTGAAGTGATATAGCTGCCTCGAATGACCAGAATTTATGGTACAAAGCCTAGCAATCTAAAAGGCAAATCGCCTGTTGATTTTTTAAAAGAAAAAGGACCACCTAGCTCTCCATCCATACCGTCTTCACGTTCACGAACTCCTTCATGCCAATATCCGACAGTTCGCGGCCGAAGCCGGAGTTCTTGATGCCTCCAAACGGCACCCTGACGTCGGAGCGCATCAGCCCGTTCACAAATACGGAGCCCGCCTGAATCTGCCGCACCAGTCGGTCAGCCCGGTCCAGATCGCTGGTCCAGAGGGCAGCCCCAAGGCCAAAGTCCGATTGATTGGCCAATCGGATAGCGTCATCTTCGTTTTTCGCTTCTATTAGCGTCGCCAGCGGTCCAAACGTTTCCTGATCGAAAGCAGCCATGCCCGGCCGGACCCGGTCGAGCAGCATGGACTGGACGTTGCAGCCATTACGCCGGAAATCACCCGTTACCAATTTAGCGCCTTGCGCAACCGATTCGCGGCACTGGGTTTCGATGGCATCGGCGAGGTCGAGCCGGGCCATTGGACCCATCGTTACGGCATCGTCGGTCGGGTCGCCCTGGCTTATTTGGCCAATGTGGTGTAGAACAAGTTCGGTGAATTGCTTTTTTACCCCTTTCTCAACGATGAATCGTTTAGCGGCAATGCAACTCTGCCCCGCGTTCTGCATCCGGGATTTTACTGCCGTTTCTGCCGCGCGTTCCAGGTCGGCGTCAGCCAGCACGATGAGCGCGTCGGAGCCGCCCAGTTCCAGCACTGATTTCTTGATTTCGCGCCCCGCAATGCCCGCTACCGACGACCCCGCCTGGCCACTGCCGGTGAGTGTAACTGCACGCACACGCCGGTCCTTTAGCAGCCCCTCGACTGGTGCTACGTCGATAAGCAGGGATTGAAAAACACCGTTGGGAAGGCCGCACTGCCGGAATATGTCTTCAATTGCCAGGGCACAGCCGAACACATTGGGAGCGTGTTTGAGCAGGCCGACGTTGCCCGCCAGCAGGCCCGGAATGGCAAATCGAAAAACCTGCCAGTAGGGGAAGTTCCAAGGCATGATGGCCAGTACCGGTCCTAGAGGCTGGTACGTAACGAAACTCCGTTGTCCATCTGTTTGAACAACTTCATCGGCCAGAAAGGTGTTGGCATGGTCGGCGTAGAAGGTGCAGGCTGCCGCACACTTTTCGACCTCGCCCACGGCTTCTTTGCGGGTTTTACCCATCTCAGCCGTGATCAGTTCGCCGAGTGATTGCTTATGGGTAGTTAGGTATTCGCCAACCCGGCGCAGGTATACCGTGCGCTCGGCCAGCGATAATTCCGACCAGTCAGTAAAGGCCTGTTCGGCCTGTTTTAGCTTACGTTCAATGGCAGTAGGGCTGTCGGCGCGGTAGGTTTTCAGCCTACGCTGCGAATAGGGGTTGATGGACTGGAAGGTCATTCGTTACCGGATGATTTAGGTCATCCAGTAACTAAACAATTCTGCCCGACTAAGGGCATTGACGAACTGAAAAAAGCATTCAAAAACCCGTTCTGTTACCAACTGACGGGTCTTTTGCTGTTTACTCTTCTGCGTCGAGCGCGTTGGTAAGCAGCACGAGTATATCGATCACCTGCTCCATGCGGTCGTAGCCAGCTATGGCGTCTAACTTGTCGCGGCCTTCCTGCATACAGCCCTTTAAGGCAACGAAGAGGTCCTTGCCCCGGTTTTTCAGGAAAATTACGCTAGACCGAGAGTCATTCGGGTGTTTTTGCGTGTATATGTAGCCCTCCTGTTCAAGCAGGCCGACAATTTTACTCATCATCTGCTTGGTTACACCAGCCCGTTTGGCCAGTTCGTTATTTGTCGTGCCCTTTTCTTCGATGTTTGCCAGAAACATCAGGTAACTCATCTTAAAATCGCGGTAGCCAAGCGCGTGCAGCCGTGGCTCAATATAATTGTCCATGTACCGCTTCAGCCGCCAGATTAAACGACCTATCGAGCGCCCCTGAATGATTCGGTATTCGTTAAAATCGAAGGACTCACTATCTTGTTTCACGATTAGGGCCACTAATTAATAGTTCCTAAAGCTATCTACAGCGTCATATTGTTTAAATATGGCCAGCGCCCAGTTGCGGCTGAACATTGCCCGGCTAAACGCCGACATCCGCAGCATCAGGCGAGGTTAAGCAACCTGGATACGAAGGTGCTGCAAGCTCGCAAAGCGCTTCAAATTGCCAACACACGGCTACGGCTACGAAACGGCGTCATCACAAACGTAGAGTTCCAGAGTGCCGAAACGGGCGTTGAAAAAGCCGAACTGGGCTGGCTTAATTATCAGTATCAGTTATCGCTCAACCAGGTGGAATTGAAGCGGCTGCTGGGAGAGGGCTCATAAAAGTAGTTATAAGCAAAACAGACGTAGTGGCTGATGGGGCCAATGGATCAGGACGCGTATTGCTTATCTGCCAGCCCTTACGTCTGCTTTAAAATTCCATCGCCACCAGCGCATTGCCGCGCAGCACGGGCACTACGTCGTAGA
>DATHAW010000199.1:0-3516 GCA_035296465.1 Spirosoma sp. | reverse complement strand
GCATGCTCCGGCTTTTTGCGCTTTACGTAATGAATATGTTACTTCGCGGCTTCAATGGCCGCTGCCGCTTCAATGGCGGCAATGGCAGACGCGTTCTTCTCGGCGTACTCATCGCGTTGCCGTTCAAAGTGAGCAAAAATTTCGGTGACGGCGTCTACGTTCTCGGCTATTTTGCTGTGCATATCGCCCAGATTCGTTTCCAGGTACTTATCGTTCAACCCATTCATGTTGTCGACCTCAATCTGGCCTATTTTTGTAATCAGGGCCGTTTGGCTATTCTGAAGGTCTTCCAGTTCACGAACAATCTTGTTCATCAACTCAAATTTCTGTGCCTTATCCATACCGTTTTCTCTTTGATGAGTACGAAGGAATAACACGCTGGCAGTCGAATGGTTTTTTTTGCCTATAAATAGCCAGCTTACCTGCCGACCATGACCAGCAGGCTGAGATGGCCCCACTGATCGGCCAGCGCGCCTACGAATTCGGCGGTGCGAACGTGCTGAGTAAACGTAAGCTGCACACCTTTGCCCGCAATGACACCCCCCACATCCGTTTGCCCGTAAAAGTGCTTTAACTCGACAGCAGGTAGAGCGTAATAGTTTTTGGAGCCGTTCAGCCAGCCACCCTGGAGCAAGGCGTTGTCCAGCACCGCCCGGAAGCCAACCCGCACAAATGCGTAGCACTGAAACTTTCGGTGGGTAGCTCCTCCCGCGTTGTACAAGCCTGTAGGATTTTGAAAGTAATCGTTGAACAGGCCAAGTCGGAGCGTACCCCCCATTCCGGCAACATTCATCAACGAACCGATGGTCCCTTCGATGTCGCCGATGATGTCTACTACAGGAGAAAAGCGCGGAATTACCCGTCCTTCATACCGAACGTAGTAACTGATGGCGGGATCGTTTTTCATCTGCGCACCCCAGCCAACGGGCATAGGCTGACCAAGCAGATTATGCAGACGTTGTTGTACTTCGGCGGCTACTGAAACAGGGCCAATCATACCGAGGGTTAATGCAGAGGTTAGCCGGCGGGCACCAATGGGGTCGGTAGTGTTCAGTCCCCACGATGCAAACAGGTAGCCTGCATAAGGCCGGTCGTTCGGGTAAAGCGGGCGCCTGACAATCCTGGTGTTTTTTGGGGTGTATATTTCCTGACCTATAGAAAAGGAATAGAGAGAGTTGTATATCCGATTATTGTTCGGAAGCAGCGTAAGCAACGCATGTCGCGTGGGCCAACTTTGCCAGAAGCGGCCCATGTGAGTGACACGCAGGCCATTGCTGTAATAGCGATCCGAAACACTTTTCTGGCGAACCTGAAACGCATCATTCTCCGAGTCTATTCCTAGGAAAGCTTCGGACTGCATAGTTCCGGGCTGGATAGGTGTCGTTTGTATGGTATCTTGCGAAAAACCTGGAAAGGTATTGATAACAAAGAGTGACAAAAAGGCGAACTGCATACAACAACGATATTTTTCGTAAAAATCGGTTATATGCGTTCAGAAGCAAAGCGTTCTGTTCAAATAAAGTGCAGTGGGCCAAAAAGGCTTATCTATATAATACAAAACGTATAAAGTCACGACCTGCTGCTTGTCGTAAGTTAATTAGATACGGTGGGAGACGAATGCTACGATACGGGTGTTATAAACAACCCATTGGATAAGTAATTTGCGGCTAGGGCTATATTTACGCGAGCAGACAAAAAGTCAACGCTATGACAACCATTGAGAACGATCAGCTACGGGTTAGCATTCGCTCACAGGGAGCCGAACTGACCAGTATTTTTTATAAACCTACCCAAACTGAACATCTTTGGCAGGCCGACCCTACCGTGTGGGGCTGGCATGCGCCCAACCTGTTTCCCATCGTAGGGAGCCTGCTGAACGATCAGTTGCACGTAAACGGCCAAACGTACTCGATGAAACGCCATGGTTTTGCGCGGCAGTCATTGTTCTCAGAATTTGAATCATCGGACAGTCAGGCTGTTTTCTCCCTGCGGGCCAACGCCGAAACGCGGGCGGTGTATCCGTATAAATTTGAGTTTCAAATTATCTACGAATTGAAAGGGCCTAGTCTGAGCGTTACGTATCGGATTGTGAATGAAGGCACAGACGCCATGTATTTTTCGGTCGGGGCGCACCCGGCCTTCAATGTACCCTTTGGGCCGGGCGAAGCCGGTGACTACGTAGTGGAGTTCGAACAGGATGATGCCCTCCTGACGCACCAACTGTCGGACGCGGGCCTGTTCTCAGGCGAAACCCGCCCCGTGCCCACTACCAACCGCCAGCTCAAGCTGACCCAACACCTGTTCGATCGGGATGCGCTGGTGTTCAAAAACTTAAAATCCAGGTCCGTAACTTTGAAACGAACTGGTCACGATGAACGGGCCGTAACAGTCTTATACCCAGACTTTCCTCACCTCGGCATCTGGGCCAAGCCAGGTGCACCGTTTGTGTGCATCGAACCGTGGTTAGGCTATGCCGATGCCGAGGGCGAACCCGTGTCCATCGATCAAAAAGAAGCGATTCAGCACCTGGGGGCAGGCAATACGTTTACCGCTACGTTTACCATCACTATCCATTGAAACTGCGGATGAATCAGGTATTTGATACCGTGCCACCGGGTCATCAAAAACAGATTTATTTGGCAGATACCGCTGGGGCACGGCCCGTGTATAGGCCCTGCTCGGCTAGGAAGTGGGTAGGTGGGAGAGGTGTGATGCAACTGAACTCAATAGATGAATGGTAAGAGAACGTTGGTGAGTTGGTTTTGGCTGTGCATGCCCTGTTAGAACAGCTAAAAACTTATAGCATCTGCTTCAGTACGGCCACACTTTGCTCCAGCTCAGATTCCGTACTGGATGCGAAACCCAGTCGGGTTCCATTTAAGAACTGCTCGGGTGGGTTGTGCGTCAGCCCGTTAGCCAGGTCAAGTCCACTCTGACTGGCCCGCTTGCTCAACATTTCCATGTCAATTGCCGGGTCAAAAATGGCCCAGACGGCCATACCCCCGTCGGGTTTATTAAACTGTACTGCGTTAGCTAACTCGGTTGTCAGCAGATGGCAGAAATAGTCGCGCCGGGCGTGGTAGATACGTAGTGCCTTGCGAAAATGCCGCTTAAGATCGCCAGTTTTAAACAACTGACCCACGGCGAATTCCAGCATGGGGTCGCCCTGCCGGTCGATGATGCGCCGGATCCGGGCCAGTTCGTCAATCAAAGCAGTCGGGGCCGCTACATAGCCGATTCGAAACGCTGGTGCTACTGACTTTGTCAGCGAGCCGATGTAGATGACCATACCCTGCTGGTCGGCACTAGCCAAGGGTAAAATAGGGCGGCTTAGGTAGTGAAAATCATAATCATAATCATCCTCCAGAATGGCAAAGCCATACTGATCCGCTAGTTGTAGTAGCCGAATGCGTCGGTCAGAGCGGAGCGTAACGGTAGTAGGGTAGTGGTGATGTGGGGTAACAGACACGAGACGAATGGGCATTTTTTCGGCTATGGCTGCTAATGCATCCACAT
>DATHAW010000198.1:0-13187 GCA_035296465.1 Spirosoma sp. | reverse complement strand
AACCCGGCCAACATTGTCGAGAATCCGCAATTCATTAAATATGCCATCGACAATTTTGCGTCGCTGCGGGAAGCGGGTGGCCTCGACATGGACATTGCCATCGACTTTCATGGCGCCATCTCGCCCCAGTTGGCCAAGGTGCTCATCAAAGAACTGGAGCCGTATAAACCCATGTTTGTTGAGGAGCCGTGTCAGGCGCAGAATGTGGATACGATGGTCGACATTGCGCGGGGCACGCACCTGCCCATCGCCACCGGCGAACGGATCTTTACCAAATGGGGCTTTCGCGAAATTCTCGAAAAAGGGGCGGCCAGCATTGTTCAGCCCGACCTGTGCCATGCTGGCGGCATCACCGAAGGACGTATCATCGCCGGTATGGCCGAAGCGTACTACGTGCCGATAGCGCCCCATAATCCAATGGGGCCAATTTCGCTGGCGGTTGGGTTGAATCTGGCGGCCAGCGTACCCAACTTTCTGGTGCAGGAACAAGTGTCGCTGGGCGAAGGGTACCTGAAAAATCCGTTCAAACTGCAAAAAGACGGTACGGTGCTGATTCCTAAAGGGCCGGGGCTGGGCGTTGAACTGGATGAAGCGCTGATGAAGGATAAAATTGGCCACGACTGGAAAAACCCGGAGTCCTACAATGCACTCGATGGTTCGGTAGTGGACTGGTAATCGGATGAAAAAAAGACGAACGCGTCAAGCCACCCGTTAGCGGTAATGCAACTAATTCAAAATGAATAAGTAAAAATTAGTTGGTCAGTTAAAGGGTACTAAACATTTTAGGTTGAAAGCATTTACGAAAACAACATATGGAGGGCCAGAAATACTTCAACTGGAAGAGGTAGAAAATCCATCTCTTAAAGTTGAGCACATTCTGGTGAAAGTTATGGCGAATTCAGCCAATCCTGCTGACTGGCATATTCTTCGGGGGAAACCTGTTTTAGCGCGATTCGCTTTCGGATTGTTCAAGCCCAAATATAAAATTCTGGGTGCCGACTTTGCTGGCATTATAGAAGAAGTTGGAAACAATGTAAAACATTTCAAGGTAGGAGATCGGGTATTTGGAGAGTCAATCAAAGGCGGTGCTTTTGCTGAGTATATCTGTGTAGCAGCAAATGTTTGTGGCATAATGCCCGACGGAACAGGGTTTCCTGAAATGGCAAGCGTTCCCATTGCCGGAATAACGGCATTGCAAGCATTAGTCACTCATGGAAAACTCAAAGCAGGAGAATCAGTTTTAATTAACGGCTCTTCAGGTGGTGTGGGTCATTTTGCGGTGCAAATTGCAAAAGCCTATGGTGCAAATGTAACTGCGGTATGTTCCAGCAAAAACATTGATTTTGTAAAGACATTAGGCGCTGACCAGGTTATCGCTTATGATAAGGAAAGCATTCATCATCACCATGGAAAATACAACCTCGTTATTGATACGCACGGCAATCTTTCTCATAGAGACTACCAACGTATGGGACAGCGAGGTGTTGTGGTAGGTTTCACCACCTTGTGGCACATGATTTCTTTAAGCTTAACAGGAAAAATTAGAAAGTCTCCAATAACCCAATTTACAGCTGAAGTCAACACAAAAGATTTGGAGCAGTTGGCTCTTTTGATTGAAAAAGGAAAAGTAAAAGTCCATATTGAGAAGATTTATCCTTATAAAGAAATTCCAGAAGCTATAAGCCACATTGAAGCTATGCGCACCAGAGGAAAAGTGGCAATGGTTTGGGAAAACATCGAGTGAGCAGAGGAAATGAATGACCTACAAAATAGCACTTACTGCACTATTGAAAAATAAACTTATCTTCAGTAGCCTCCTGCTGGGTTTGAGCGGCAGCACGATGCCCCTGGCCGAATGGCCACAGGCGGAGCTTTCAAACGGCCTCATTCAGACGACCTTATACCTACCCGATGCCAGTCGGGGGTATTACCAGGGCACCCGGTTCGACTGGTCGGGGGCCTTCAAGCGCCTGGACTACGGTGGCCATAGCTTTATTGAGCAGTGGTTTGACACCCACGATCCTAAACTGCACGATGCCATCAGCGGACCTGTTGAAGAGTTTACGGCCTTAGGGTACGCCGATGCCAAACCCGGCGATACGTTTGTGAAAATTGGCGTCGGCAGTCTTCGTAAAGCGGATGACAAGGCATACACCTTTGCGAAATATTACGAGCTGGTGAACCCCGGCAAATGGACGGTGAAGCCGCACAAAACCGGCGGACCAATGCAGCGTGGAGCTGCCGATGCGGTTGACTTCACCCACGAACTAACCGACCCGTCGGGTTGGGGGTACGTCTACCGGAAAACGGTGAAATTAACGAAGGGCAAACCCGAACTTGTCCTGGAACATAGCCTGAAAAATACCGGTCGGCGACCCATTGAAACGAGCGTGTACAACCACAATTTCTTTATCATCGACAAACAGCCCACCGGCCCGACCGTAAACGTGCAGTTCCCGTTCGAGGTAAAAGCCGAGGGAAAAGGCTTTGGCAGTGCCATCCAGGCGCAGGGCAATCGACTGATTTATTCGCGCGAGTTAGAGAAGAATGAGCAGGTTTACAGTGCGGGCCTGCAGGGGTTTGGGCCCACCGCCAGCGATTATGACATTCGAATAGAAAATAAAAAGACGGGGGCCGGTCTGCGGGCAACCTCTAACCAGCCGATGGAAAAACTCGTATTCTGGGCCTGTTCGACAACCTCCTGCCCCGAACCGTACATCCGACTTCGGGCCGAACCGGGTCAGGCGGTGACCTGGAAAATAGCGTATGAATTTTACCAGAAAGCGAATCCATGAAACTGGTTGGTATCCTATTGATTGTGTGCGCCCTGCTCCTGCAGGGGGGGCGGTCCGCCGATGCGGTGCGTTCTATTGGGGAAACGTTCCCGGATAAAGATCCGCCAAAGAACCAGGACTGGCCCACCTACGGCGGAAATAATGCCGGAAACCGCTATTCGCCCTTAACGCAGATCAACACCAAAAACGTCCGCAATCTGGGGGTAGCCTGGACGTTCGACACCGGCGAAAATAACAATCCCGGCGAGCGGGGCCTGGACATTCAATGCCAGCCAATTGTGATCGATGGTGTCCTGTACGGTACAACACCCCGCTTGAAACTCTTTGCGGTAGATGCCGCAACAGGTCAGCAACGCTGGCGATTTGACCCCTTCGCCGACCCGGCGAAAAAGCCCCGATTTCATCCCGTTCGGGGCGTTATGTACTGGGCAGACGGCAATGACAAGCGAGTTTTGTATTCGGTTGGTGCCTCCCTGTACGCGATCAACGCGCTGACGGGCGAGCCGATCAAAAGTTTTGGAACGAACGGCGAGGTGGATTTGCACGAAGGACTTGGCGATGAGCAAACCATGGGGCATGAGATGGCCAGTTTGTCGATTCGCAGCACCACACCCGGCGTTATTTATAAAGATCTGGTGATTATGGGGTCGAGCGTATCAGAAGGGGGCGATGCGCCACCGGGCCACATCCGGGCATTTAACGTGCGCACGGGTAAGCTGGCGTGGGTGTTTCGAACCGTTCCCCTGCCCGGCGACTACGGGTATGATACGTGGCCAAAAGACGCGTATAAAAAAATTGGCGGGGCCAACTGCTGGGCGGGTATGGTCATCGATGAGAAGCGGGGCATCGTCTACGCGGGAACCGGCTCCCCCTCGGTTGATTTTTACGGGGGTGCCCGCACCGGCCAGAACCTGTTTGCTAACTGCGTCATTGCCCTAAACGCCCAAACCGGTAAGCGCATCTGGCACTTCCAGACCATCCACCACGACCTGTGGGACCGCGATCTACCCTGCCCGCCGAACCTCATGACCGTTACCCACCAGGGCCCGAATGGCCGGCCCCAGCGGATCGACGCGGTAGCGCAGGCCACCAAGGATGGCTACGTGTTCGTGTTTGACCGGGATACGGGGAAGCCCTTGTTCCCCGTTCGGGAGGTGCCCGTACCCACTGCCCCGGCCTTGCCTGGCGAACACCCCTGGCCTACCCAGCCTGTTCCTGACAAGCCCGCGCCGTTTGCCCTCCAGGAGCTGAGTGAAGCCACCATCACCAATCGAACGCCCGAAGCGCGGGCCTACGTCCTGGATCGCTTCAGGAACAGTCGGCAGGCGGGCAACTACCCGCCACCCAGCGAGGCAGGATCGCTTATTTTTGGCATGGGCGGGGGTGCTGAATGGGGCGGCACGGCCGCCGATCCCAACGGGATTCTGTACGTCAATTCAAACAACATGCTTTGGTGGCTGAAGATGCGCGATAGCCGAATAAGTGCCGGCGACAAAGGCGTTGCCCAAACCCGGGGAGCGGCTCTGTTCAATACGAATTGTTCGGCATGTCATGGCCTGAGTGGTAAATCAAACACCCAAGCGAAAACTGCGCAGGCCTACACGGACCTGACCGACGTTGGCAGGCGACTGAACAAAGACCAGATTCATAGTCTGCTGGCGACCGGCCGGGGGCGAATGCCTTCGTTTGGGAATATCGCCAAAGAAGATCGGGAGGCCATTGTCAGCTTTCTGTTAAAAGAGGACACGAAGCCGTCGGCAACGGCCTCCGCGTCGGTCGACATTCATAATTCGGTGGTAACCGCTAAAACCCCCGAAGAGGCCAATTTCCCCTATCGGCCCCCTTATATAAACAACGGAAACACGCAGTTCCGCGATCAGGATAATTACCCGGCCATCAAACCTCCCTGGGGTACGCTAAACGCCATTGATCTCAATACGGGCGAGTACGTATGGCAGGTACCGCTGGGCGAATACCCCGAGTTAACCAAAAAAGGCACACCGCCAACGGGTACCGAAAACCACGGTGGTCCCATTGTGACGGCGGGCGGTCTGGTTTTTATTGCCGCTACGTATGATGAAAAGCTCCGCGCGTTTGACCAGAAATCAGGCAAAATCGTCTGGGAACATAAACTCCCGGCCGGGGGCTTCGCCACGCCGATTACCTACCTGCTGAACGGCCGACAGTACGTCGTCATCGCGGCTGGTGGCACCCGCTACGGCTTAAAATCGGGCGGTTCGTATGTTGCCTTCGCCCTGCCTTTACCCCCAAAGAAGTAACCGGAGTAATCGGGTATTTTATGCTATGGTATCAACAAACGGCCTGATGACGACCTATTTATTATGCTGCGACTGGGGGACTTCGTTCTTTCGGCTGCGGTTAATGAGTCAGCGTACTTTTGAGTGTATTGCGGAGGTGTCGTCGCAGGGGGGAATTGCGGGTACGTTCAACGGCTGGAAAACGGCTGTGGTACGTACCGGGGTAAGCCGGGAAGACTTTTTTCGTCAGCAGCTAAAAACGCAGATCGACCTGCTGGCTACCAAAACGACGATTCGTTTGGCGGGCATTCCGGTGGTCCTGTCAGGCATGGCTTCCTCATCCATCGGCATGGCGGAGGTTCCCTATGCCACCCTACCCTTTGCCGTAGACGGCAGCCAGGCCAGCATCCGGCACTTTAGGGCTAAGGCTGGATTCCCGCACGAGATCCTCTTGATTTCTGGCGTTCGGAGCCAGCAGGACGTAATGCGGGGCGAAGAAACTCAATTAACTGGCCTGATTGCCTTGCTCGATCTACCCATTAACTCAGCGGGTGAATCCATCTTTATTTTCCCCGGTACGCACTCGAAACACATGTATATTCGGGAGGGGCAGTTAGTAAATTTTGAGACGTACATGACCGGCGAGTTATTCGACCTCATGGCCACTCAGAGCATTCTAAGCGCATCTGTCGATATCAGCAGCCTAGCTACGCTGACCCGGTCAGACATTGATGCGTTTAAGGGAGGAGTCGGCGAAGCCCAATCATCCACGTTATTGAACCGAATATTTACCGTTCGGACAAACCAGCTCTTCGACAAACTGACCCGAAAACAAAACGCACTCTACCTGAGTGGTCTGTTAATTGGCACGGAACTAAAGAACCTGCGGGCCAAAGAGAAGGCTCAGATTGTGCTATGCAGCGGCAGCAATTTATCAAGGTTCTATACGCTGGCCATGGAGACAATGGGTCTGATTGACAGAACGATGGTGGTTCCCCCCGAACTGATCGACCAGGCAGCCAGTGTTGGACAGATCCTGTTATTCCAGAATCAGACCGTGAAGGAAACAACGAAATGAGCGACAGCAAATTCTCGTGGCCTTTGTTCGACCAGGCGCCACTAGTGGGCATTATTCGGAACGTGCCTACAATTGACGTTATTCAACTGCTGCCACTCTTTTGGGAATCGGGCCTCACGACGCTTGAAATAACTATGAACACACCGGGCGCGGAAACCCTCATTCAGTACGCCCGCGAGCACTACGCCGACAGTCTGAACGTCGGCGCGGGAACGGTCTGTACCACCGACGACCTGACCAGGGCACTGGCAGCCGGTGCTCAGTTTATCGTATCGCCCATTGTCAGTAGACCCGTGATACTGGCGTGCGTTGGACAGGGGATTCCTGTATTTCCGGGTGCCTTTACGCCTACCGAAATTTATGAAGCCTGGTCACTGGGCGCATCGATGGTAAAAGTCTTTCCGGCCACGTCGCTCGGTCCAGGCTACATAAAGGACCTCAAAGCCCCGCTTAGTCAGGTTAAGCTTCTGCCAACGGGTGGGGTTACGCTGAGTAACCTGGCCGACTTCTTCCAGGCCGGTGCCAACGGTGTTGGGGTTGGCAGTCAGTTATTCAATAATGTACTGATTCAAGACAAAGACTGGACTGGCCTTAAGAACCATTTTCAGGAATTCTCGAAGCAATTGCCCGCTAACAAGGACAAACGTGAGCACACACGACCCTAACCGACCCAATCATGATTTCCTCCCAAACGCCAACATCCGCAACGACAACAACCGGATATTACCGCTGGGTGATCGTCCTATTGTTATTCACAGCCACCACCATCAATTACCTCGACCGTCAGATTATTGGCCTGTTAAAACCAATTCTGGAAGTTGAATTCAGCTGGACAGAAACCGATTTTGGCCGAATCGTGACCGCTTTCTCGGCGGCTTACGCGGTTGGGTTGCTATTGTTTGGGTGGTTCATTGACAAAGTGGGCACGAAAATGGGCTATTCCATCACCATTATTTTTTGGAGCGTGGCTGGTATGCTTCATGCGGTGGCCCGCAGTGCCTTCGGGTTCGGTCTGGCGCGGGTTGGTTTGGGCTTAGGGGAAGCCGGCAATTATCCGGCGGCCGTGAAGACGGTGGCCGAGTGGTTTCCAAAAAAAGAACGAGGTTTAGCCACCGGCATCTTTAACGCCGGTACGAGTGTAGGCGTAGTAGCCGCCCTTTCTATTGTGCCTCTGATACTGAGTCGCTACGGCTGGCAGGAAGTTTTCTGGATAACCGGGGCACTGGGATTTGTTTGGCTGGTGTTCTGGCTGCTGTTCTACGACGTTCCTGCCAAACAAAAACGACTCTCCTTTGACGAACGCGCCTACATCGCCAGCGGGCAGGAGACAGAAACCGAAGCAGCCGGCAAGGTTAACTGGATTAAGTTGTTCACCCTGCCGCAAACATGGGCGCTGATAACGGGCAAAGGGCTTATTGACCCCATATACTGGTTCTTCCTGTTTTGGCTACCCTCCTATTTTTCGTCCACCTTTCAGCTAGACCTCAGGAAAATAAGTCCAGAATTAATTATTATTTACGGGGCTACAACAGCAGGCAGCATTTGTGGGGGTTATCTGTCCTCTTGGTTGATAAGACGGGGATGGCCCACCCTGAAAGCCCGCAAAACGGTGCTTATCGTGGTCGCCATACTGGAAGTTTCGATTATTTTGGCCCAATTCGCCACCAATGTCTGGGTAGCCGTTGGCCTAATCAGCTTAGCCGTAGCCATGCACCAGGCCTGGGCTACCAATGTATTCACGATGGCGTCTGATCTGTTTCCCAAGCAGGCTGTCAGCTCAGCCGTAGGCATTGCAGGCATGTCTGGTGCTGTTGGTGGAATCTTCTTCCCGATGCTGGTTGGTAGCCTGCTCGATACGTACAAAGCAGCGGGTAATCTGGCCGGGGGGTATAATATCCTGTTCACTATCTGCGGATTCACATATCTGGTAGCTTTGATCATCATTCACCTGCTCACTCGAAAGCCCCGGTTAGTCACCATCGAGCAACTCACCTAGCCCACGGGTACACCAACCGTCATTTTCATGGCTGGCTACCCATCAGCGAAGGGTCACACCTGTTTTTTTTAGTTCTTTACGGCATGACGGTATATAAAGTAGCCATCATTGGCGGAGGCAACATTGCCGATAAAAATCACATTCCCGCGCTGAAACAGCTATCGGATCAGGTAGAACTGGTGGCTGTTTGCAGCCGTGACCTCACCAAAGCCCGCGCCCAGGCCGACAAACACGCTATTCCCCACGCTTTTGCCAGCACCGCCCAACTCTATACGCAGTGCGCTCCGGATGTAGTGGTCATCTGTACGCCCAACAACCTCCACCATCCGCAAACAATGGAGGCTCTGGAGCATGGTTGCCATGTTTTCTGTGAAAAACCACCTGCTATTTCTGTCCAAAGCGCCCGCGATATGGCTGACCTTGCCGCGCAGCAGGGACGGGTGCTGGCCTATAATTTCCAGCTTCGGCAAACGGCAGAATGGCAGTTGTTTACACGCTGCCAAACTGACGGGCTGCTGGGCGACATTTACCACATCAAGGCCCATTTCCTGCGTCGGCGGGGCATACCAGGCTGGGGTTATTTTACGAACAAAGCCATGCAGGGCGGTGGGGCGTTGATGGACCTGGGTGTCCATGTACTCGATCTGGCCCTCTGCGCCCTGGGCTACCCAACCCCTCATCAAGTGTTGGGCAACACCTACGATTTTATTGGCAAAGGGGGCGGCAAAGGGCTCATGGGCGACTGGAATCCGGCTATGTTCGAGGTAGAGGATGCAGCTACGGCCTACCTGACGTTTTCTAATAAAGCCTCCATTATGCTTTCGGCTTCGTTTGCCCTGAACACCCAGGTGGATAAAGACCGAAACCTGGAACTATTTGGCAGCAAAGGGGGCGTTAAGCTCTTTCCTTTCGCTCTACATACCGAACTAGCAGGCGAACTGGCCGATGTCCGGTTTCCCTATCTGGAGGAAGTGGACATACAACTCAAAAATACGGCGGCTTTTCTGGATGCCTGCGCTGGGAAACCCTCCAATGTCTGCACCGCTGAACAGGGGGCTATCCTACAGGACGTTGTCCAGCGGATATATGAATCGGCATCGGCAAAATAACGAATATACCGGCCCCTGAAATCAGTCGTTCAGACGCCGACCAACTAAAATAAAAGTGAAGGGCTTGTACTTCGTTAGGAGTGGTGTGACCGAATTTATAGTGTGAAAATTTTCTGGGTTGTATCAAAGGTTTTGAAAAAACATCTACCAGTGATTGAAATTTACAATCGCTTTAGATACAGAGATAGCTCGATTAGTAAACGAATGATAATTCCCCTCGTAAAGGCATTTAGTAGCAGACAGATGACGTGCGGGTATAACATTCTGTTCACCATCTGCGGATTCACGTATTTGGTAGCCTTAATAATTATTCACCTGCTCACCCGAAAGCCTAAACTAGTATCCATTGAGCAGCTACGCTAAGTAGTTTCCAGCCCTCTGTGCCTTAGCTTTTAGGATTTGTTCACCATAAAAAAAGGCTTGAACAAATCCATTCGTTGTTATACTCTTTTACAACTTAATTAGTACCCCAGCATGACTTGGTTACCGTCATCAACGAAGCAATGGCTCCGTTTGCTCACGACAGCAGGCACTACAGTTGGCCTGTACGCCTGTCTTAATACCCAGAAGGTTACTACTACGCAGACCGCATCTTCTGGCCAGCCAACGCCAACGGCCGGAACGACTACAGCCCGGCGTGTGCTGGTCTTCTCCAAGACAAAGGGTTGGAAACATACGTCCATTCCGTTTGGCATTGCGGCTATTCAAAAACTGGGTCAGGAGAACAACTTCCGGGTCGATACCACAAAAAATGCCGACTACTTCAACGATGACAGCCTACGCCATTATCAGGCCGTCGTTTTTCTAAGTACAACGGGCAATGTGCTCAACCCCATTCAGCAGGCTGCCTTTGAACGTTATATACAGGCTGGTGGTGGGTATATGGGTATTCATGCGGCTGCCGACACCGAATATGACTGGCCCTGGTACAACAAACTGGTGGGCGCTTATTTTGCCAGCCACCCCAGCAACTCCAACGTCCGCAAAGCCACGGTCGACGTAACCGACAAAAATCACCCGTCTACGTCCCACTTGCCCGATCATTGGGAGCGCACCGACGAATGGTATAACTACCGCTCATTCTACACGGATCTTAACGTGCTGGCCAATCTGGACGAGAACACCTACGATGGCGGGACCAATGGCAGTAACCATCCCATTGTCTGGTATCATGAGTTTGATGGAGGCCGGGCATTCTATACGGGTGGGGGCCACGAAGATGCCAGTTTTAGTGAACCGCTGTTTGTGAGGCACTTACTGGGTGGCCTAAACTACGTAATGGGTAAGGGCGAACCCCTCAATTACAGCAAGGCCTACGCTGTTGAGATGCCCGAAGAGAACCGGTTTACTAAGACGGTATTGGTCAATGACCTGAATGAGCCGATGGAACTGGCAATAGCCGACGACGGCCGTGGCAATCCAGCCCGGGTATTTTTCACGGAACGGAGCGGAAACGTATCCGTCTATGATCCGCGCACGAATCAGAGCAAGGTCATGCATAAGTTTTCGGTAGCCACGAAACAGGGTTTTGGGGTACAGGGGATTACGGTCGATCCAAACTTCGCGACGAACCACTATCTCTACCTGTTTTACTCGCCCATGACCGACAAAGACCCCGTTTATCGCCTGTCGCGGTTTGTGGTTAGTGATGACAACACCCTGAATCTGACATCGGAGAAAGTAGTGCTGTCCATTCCGCACGAGTTTGAGGCCAGTGCGCACCATGGTGGTTCATTTGCCTGGGACAAAGAAGGTAACATGTACTTGTCGACCGGCGACAATACGAACCCATTTCCGTCGAACGGCTACTCTCCGATTGACGAACGGCCGGATCACCTTACGCTCGATGCCCAGCGCTCTGCCGCCAATACCAACGATCTGCGGGGAAAAATACTACGTATCCATCCCCAGCCAGACGGTTCTTATACCATTCCCGAGGGGAACCTATTCCCCAAAGGTATGGCCCAGACCCGGCCAGAAATTTATACCATGGGCCTGCGGAACCCCTATCGCATCGCCGTAAACCCCAAAACATCGGTCTTATACTGGGGCGAGATTGGCCCGGATGCCGGCAAAGACAGTACCATAGGGCCGAGGGGTTACGATGAGTTTAACCAGGCAAAAAAGCCTGGTAACCACGGATGGCCACTGTTCATTGGCAACAGCAAACCGTACCCCGATCTGGACTATGCCACTAACGTTGCCGGACCACTTTTTGACCCAACAACACCCGTTAATAAGTCGCCCAGTAATACGGGACTGAAGAACCTGCCCCCGGCCACACCAGCCATGATCTGGTATCCCTATGCTGCTTCGAAGGAGTTTCCGGAGTTGGGCCAGGGAGGACGCAGTGCCATGGCGGGTTCGTTTTATACATTCGACAAGAGCTCAGCGGCTAAAAACAAGTTTCCTGAATATTACGATGGTACGCTGTTCATTTTCGACTGGATGCGCAATTGGGTCGTTACCGCCCGCTTCGATCAAAACGAAAATTTCCTCCGTACTGAGCCATTCATGTCGGGTAACGGCGACTTCCGACGCCCGATTGACCTGGCGTTTAGTAAAGACGGCGTAATGTATATGCTCGAATATGGGTCGGTCTATGGGGCCGATAACGACGATGCCCGGTTGGTCAGGATCGACTACAACACCGGCAATCGCGCGCCCATTGCCCGCGCTATGGTAGTCGACTCGCTGGCAGCGGCTCAGGCTAGCGCCCGCTCGTTTCTGACCTCCGACAACAGGAACGCACCCGTCATTCGTGAGGCTGTCGGTCAGGCACCCCTACGGGTTAAGTTTAGCGGACGCGGCACCGATCTGGACCAGGACGACGTACTGACCTACCAATGGCTATTCGACGGGAAAACTGTGGGTGCCACTCAGCCCAACACGACCTACACGTATACACAACCGGGGGTCTACAAGGCAATTCTAAAAGTGAGCGATCAGACCGGCCTGGTTGGCATGGATACCATCATGGTCAACGTTGGCAATGCAAAGCCGGATGTCGCCATTACCACACCCGGCAACAAATCGTTCTTTTGGGAAGGTAAGCCCTTTACCTACACGGTTAAGGTAACCGACAAAGAAGATACTAAGATTGACCCCAAACGCGTAAAAGTTTATTACGCTTACAGTGCCCAGCCGGGTGGTATGCCAGGGGCAAGCCCTCAGCAGGGCCACCAGGACCTGGCCGCTATTGGTAACGGTTCGTTAGGCAAAGCGCTGATTGCCAACAGCGACTGCAAAGCCTGCCATACCATTGACAAGCCATCTGTGGGGCCAACGTTCCTGGCCGTTGCCAGCCGATACAAAGGGCAGGCGGGCATTACGGAGCGGCTGGCCAGGAAAATCATTGAAGGCGGTGGCGGCAACTGGAGCAAAGATCACATCATGAGCGCTCACCCGCAGATTCCCACTCAGGATGCTCAGGAAATGGTGAAATACATCTTCTCCCTAACGGATAAGCAAAAGCAAACCACGCTGCCCTTGCAGGGAAGTATTGCACTGAACGAACATAGCGCCGAACAGCCAAAGGGCCAATATACATTGGTAGCTACGTACACGGATAACGGTGGACAGGTTGTTGGACCACTCACCAGTACGGATATTGTAACACTGCGAAATGCTAAAGTCAACGCCATCGATGCCGATACCTATGTTGGCTTCCCACGATGGGGAAGCCGCCTGTCGGCGGGTAGCCACAAAGCCTATCTAATGTTTAAGGGGGTAGACATGACGGGCATCAAATCACTTACTTACGACTACTCAGCGCTGAACAAAGACGGTGAGATAGAAGTACGGCTAGATTCGTACGCCGGGCCGGTCGTTAGCCGAACGGCCTTCAAGGCAACCGGTGACTGGAAAACCACTAACCAGGTAACAAGCGAGTTCGACAAACCGATTACGGGTAGGCACGATGTGTACGTAATAATCGTCAAACGCGACAAG
>DATHAW010000197.1:0-5904 GCA_035296465.1 Spirosoma sp. | reverse complement strand
GATGGAGCGCCATCACCGTTTTGCCGACCACCATACCTATACCCGTGCTGATCTGGACAAACTGCTGAGCGAACTGATGCCCGGCGTGAGCCTATTGACGACGGAGAAAGACTGGGTAAAACTGGACGCCCTGTTAACGCCCGGTGAACGGGCCAGGCTGCCTTTGTATTACCTGCCCGTTCAGGTTGTCTTCCTTGGGGACGATGGGGAGCGCTTCTGTCAATTTCTGGATTCAGCCACTAAAATTGATGGCGATACGCGTTACCGATGTTGAGTGTGTAGCAGCAGGCAGGTAATGGGTTACTAAAAGGGCGGGAACACAAACCGGCAAAGTCGGGCTGCTTCCTTAAAATTCGTTAACGGGATAAGACATCGTTCGGGCTGTCCGGCAAATTGGCGTACTTTTGACCCAATGAATGGACGTTTCTGGTTACTCCTTTTTTTTCTATTTCTTTCCCTGGCGGGGCAGGCTCAGCAATTTCCGGGCGGAGGTCAGTTGCCGAACGGTTTTCCGGGGGGCTTTGGTGGGCAGCAGGGGCGTCCCGGCAGCCCGACCAGCAGCACAGGAAGTACCGGCAGCGGCAACGGCATTGACGATTCCACGAAAGTGATCTACGGCCCCAGGACCACCCGCTACGTGCTGGAGGATGATATCTTTAACAACCGCACCCGGCGCTATACCGTCGACACGACGATGGACGATGTTCACCGGTTTACGTACGTGCAGCGCAGCCAGAATCAGTACCAGGATCTGGGCAATCTGGGTACGCCCATGCGGCCGGTATTTGTGCAGGTACCCCAGCAGTTAGGCGCTCAGACAGGCTATTACGTGTTTGCTCCCTATGCCTACCAGACGATGGGGGTGAGGTATTTTGACACCAAGTCGCCCTTCTCGGATATGTACTTAGCCCTGGGCGGTCGCAACCAGAACATCCTCCGGTTTGATTTTACGCAGAATATCAACCCCCGTTTGAACGTCGGTTTCAATGTCCAGCGGTTCACTTCCCAAAAACAGTTTGGCACCAGTGGTGCCAATGATCCATATAAACTACTGGCCCAGAACTGGGGCTTTCTGGGGCACACGAATTACCGCTCCAAAAACGACAAATACACCCTGCTGCTTCACTTTATCAACATGAACCATGCCCTGGATGAGCAGGGGGGCGTGTTGCCGGGGCAGCGCATCGGGGCAGATGGTGACACGATTTCTGTGCGCTACAACTACGAGGGCGACGCCCGATTGACGGGGGGTGGTCCGCCCAGCCGCCCCTTACAGGGGCCTGACGGCCGCGAAATACGGAACGACTGGCACGTATACCATCAGTACGTCCTGGATAAAGGCATTCAGCTTTTTCACCGGCTCGACTACCGGCGGCAGAAAAACTTTTATCAGGACGAGACACTGGCCCTGAATCAGGAACCGAAGCGAGGATTGCCGGGGCAGACCATACCGGGTTTTTACCCGGCTGTGCTGGGCGACACTTCGCGCATTTATCAGGATGCCCGTTTTCGGCTGGTCGAGAACCTGTTCGGGCTGAAAGGTATTTACGGGCGTCGGGGCTCGGCCTTCAACTACCGCGCTTACCTGCGCAGCCGGATTTACGGGCAGTATACCCGTTATAACACATCCCGCACCCGCTTCAACGAATACGAAACCCGCCGAACCGAAACATTCCTCGGCGGCTGGCTTGGCTACTACCTGCCCGACAGCCTGTCGCGCGTTACGGCCGAAGCCGAATACCAGGTTGGGGGTGGGTTCAGGCTGCAGGGACAGTTGGAGAGTAAATTCCTGACCGCCGGCTACACGGCCATGCTCGTTGACCCGACGCTTCTCCAGGAACGTTACCAGAGCATGATTTTTGCCTGGCGCAACACCTTTAAACTACGCGGCTATAACCACGCCTACGGTAAACTGAACCTGCGCTACAAAAATCTGCGTATTGAGCCAGGTCTCGATTATTACCTGCTCAGTAACTATACCTACTTCGACACCGATGCCGTTGCCCGGCAGGCGGTCGGCTCGTTTAGCGTGTTGCGGACGGGACTGGGCTATCAGCTTGGTATGGGCAAGCTGCTCTTGTCGGGTCAGGCTTATTATACGGTACAGTCGCGGACGGATGTCCTGCGCACCCCGCCACTTTTTATGAATGCCCGCTTTCAGTACGAGTTTCTGTATGCCAAAGTTCTCTACATCCAGGCGGGTGTCGACCTGCATTACAAGTCGGCTTACTACGCCGATGCCTACATGCCCCTAACCCAGCAGTTTTACCTGCAAAACCGGCAACAAGTGGAGGGGTATCTGCTGGCTGACCTATATGCGAACCTACGCGTGAACCGGACCCGGCTGTTTGTTAAACTCACCCACGCCAACCAGACCCTGTTTCAGCCGGGCTATTTTGTGGCCCCCGACTTCCTGCAAATGCGCCGGGGGTTTGCCTTTGGCGTAGACTGGTACCTGTTCGATTGATTTAAGGGGCAGCTACGGGTAAAATGGATCAGTTGACTGCTTATACAGTCTTTGATTCGTTCCTAAACACTATGGCAAACGGCTTGTACGTTTTATTACTGCTTAGCTCGTTCTGCTTTTTCGGCAGTTCGGCAGACCCCTCAGCCAAACCAACAGCTTTGTTCGATGGGCGGACGTTTCGCGGTTGGGAAGGCGATACAAGTCGAATTTGGCGCATACGTGAGGGAGCGTTAGTGGGAGGTTCGTTAACTAAAATGGTGGAACACAACGATTTCCTTTGTACCACCCGTCCTTATGCTAACTTTATGCTTACTTTACGCTGGAAACTCACTGGCACCGGGTTTGTGAATGGGGGTGTGCAACTGCGTAGCCAGCGGCTGGCCAATCCTGCTTATGAAATGACGGGGTACCAGGCCGATTTGGGCAAGGGCTACTGGGGCAGCTTATACGACGAATCGCGCCGGAACAAAACGCTGGTCCAGGCAGATTCCAGCCTAATCAAACGTATTTTGCGACCAAACGACTGGAATGAATACAAAATTCGGTGCGAAGGCCCCCGCATCCGGTTGTGGCTGAATGGTCAGCCAACCGTTGACTACGTCGAAACGGACCCGACCATTCCGCAGTCCGGTCTAATCGGCCTGCAGATTCACGGGGGCGGCAGGGCCGAAGCCTCGTACAAAGACATTGTGCTGGAAGAACTGCCCTAAACAAAACCTGTTACGGCAGCAGCTTACTCTTTTCTGAATACAATCAATAACCTAACGTTCTGCATGGATTCGTTTCACTATCAAAAAGCCCCGACTCAGTACGACGCCGTCATTGTTGGTTCGGGTGCGGGGGGCGGCATGGCCGCCTATACGCTGGCTAAAGCCGGAGCCAAAGTCCTGCTGCTCGAAGCGGGTGGTTATTACGATCCCGCCGATCCAAAATACATTACGCAGTTAAAATGGCCGTGGGAGTCGCCCCGGCGCGGAGCCGGAACGACCCGGGCGTTTGGCGAATATGACGCGGCCTGGGGCGGTTGGGACATCGAGGGAGAACCGTATACGACCGCACCCGGCACCGAATTTCACTGGTTTCGGTCCCGAATGCTCGGCGGACGTACCAACCACTGGGGGCGTATCTCACTGCGCTTCGGCCCCGATGATTTCCGGCGCAAAAGTATGACCGGCGTTGGGGTGGACTGGCCGATTGGCTACGATGATATCAAACCGTTTTACGACCGCGTCGATAAGCTCATTGGCGTATTTGGCTCTGTCGAGAATTACCCCAACGAACCTGATGGCATTTTTCTGCCCCCCCCCAAGCCTCGTCTGCACGAACTAATGATTCGGAAAGGGGCAAAAAGTATCGGCATTCCGGTTATTCCCTCGCGTTTGTCCATTCTAACAAAGTCCATTAACGAGGAGCGGGGCTCGTGCTTCTTTTGTGGCCAGTGCAGCCGGGGGTGCCAGGCCTACGCCGACTTCTCCTCGTCGTCGGTGCTGGTGAAGCCCGCCCTGAAAACGGGTAACGTAACCCTCATCAACGGCGCTATGGTGCGCGAAGTCATCACCGACCCCACTACGGGCCTAGCTACGGGCGTCAGCTACGTCGATACACGGACGATGGATGAGGTGACCGTCAAGGGTAAAACGGTGGTACTGGCCGCCAGTGCGGGCGAAACAGCCCGGCTGATGCTTAACTCCAAATCATCCCGCTTTCCTAATGGACTAGCCAACTCCAGTGGGGTGGTCGGCCGCTATATCAACGACTCGACGGGTGCCAGCCGGTCGGCGTTCATCCCGGCCCTGATGGACCGCAAACGCTATAATGAAGATGGCGTTGGTGGTATGCACGTCTTTACGCCCTGGTGGCTCGACAACAAGAAACTGGATTTCCCCCGCGGCTACCATATCGAGTATTCGGGCGGTATGGGTATGCCATCCTACGGTTTCGGTTGGGGCGTTGAAGCCATGAACGGCATGATTGCCGCCCGCGATGGCAGCATGAAAGCAGGCGGGGGCTACGGTGCCCGCGTGAAAGATGACCTCCGCCGGTTCTACGGTGCCTACGTGGGCATGGCCGGGCGGGGTGAGCCGGTGCCGCTCGAAAGCAACTACTGCGAAATCGATCCGAACGTGGTCGATAAATACGGTATTCCGGTGCTGCGCTTCAACTATAAATGGTCAGACTACGAGATCAAACAGGCCAAACACATGCAGGATACCTTCGAGCAGATCATTCATTCGATGGGGGGCATTGCCCTGGGTAATAAGCCCGATGCCAGCACCAACTACGGTCTGGCCGAGCCGGGCCGGATCATCCACGAGGTGGGTACTGCCCGCATGGGCAGCGACCCCAAAACATCGGCGCTGAACAAATACCAGCAGGCCCACGACATAAAGAACCTGTTCGTGGTCGATGCGGCTGCGTTCCCTTCGCAGGGCGACAAAAACGTTACGTGGACCATTCTGGCCAGTTCTATGCGCACGAGTGAGTACTTGATTGACCAGGTTAAACAAAAAAATATCTAACGGCACTATGAAACGCAGAGACTCCCTAAAAGCCCTATCGCTCACCGGTTTTGGACTGGCTGTTTCGCCGGTCGAAGCGGCCGTACCGGCACCACCCGAAAAACCCATAAAAGTACCCGGTGGACGCCAGAAGTTTGAGGCTGAACGCGACGCCAAGCTCATGAGCGAAAAATTCTTTACGCCCCATGAGCTGCAAACGGTTACGGTCCTGTCGGACATTATCATTCCCGCCGATGAGCGGTCGGGCAGTGCGTCGCAGGCCGGCGTCCCGGCTTTCATCGAGTTTATGATGAAAGACCAGCCCCGCAACCAGACACCCATGCGCGGGGGCATACGCTGGCTCGACAATACCTGCACAAAACGCTACGGAAAGCCTTTTGTGCAATGCACCAAAGCCCAGCAAATCGACATGGTTGAGCAGATTGCCTATCCGAAACTGGCGAAACCTGACATGACCCAGGGCGCTTCGTTTTTCAGCCTGATGCGCAACATGACCGCAACGGGTTTTTTTACCAGCCAGATGGGGATTAAAGACATTGGCTACATGGGCAACGTACCGAACCAATGGGATGGGGTGCCCCCCGATGTGCTAAAGCAATATGGGTTGTCTTATGAGGACCGTGAGATGACAACCGGCAAGTAGTTATACCAGACGTTACAAAAATGGCTCCCTTTCACAGGGGAGCCATTTTTGTAACGTTCTGTGCCGTATCTCTCCCCATACGCATTGGATAACATAGCGGCTGACGACTTGAAGCTCCTATGGCTAGCAACCGCTTTTGGGTAGCTCTCACTGAGTTACCGCCAGGTTACGCAAAAAGACCCGGACAGGCTTGAGCCGCTTAAAAATGGTATTCCCTAAGTAAAAATTGGCATTCGGCTATTTTGCCGATTTAATAACACGAACAACGAGCAACT
>DATHAW010000196.1:0-6329 GCA_035296465.1 Spirosoma sp. | reverse complement strand
GATGATGAACGATGCCGCCGAGATGCTCGAAGCAGCCGGTCTGAAAAACATCAAAACCCGCAATGACAACACAAAGAATCCCGGCATTGGTATTCATGAAATGGGCGCAGCACGTATGGGCCGCGACCCCAAAACATCAGTGCTAAACGCCTGGAATCAGGTCTGGGGCGCATCGAATGTATTTGTCACTGACGGGGCTGCCATGGTTTCTTCTTCCTGCGTGAACCCTTCGCTTACATACATGGCTCTTACGGCCCGCGCAGCTGCGCATGCTGTTAGCGAGTTAAAGCGAATGAACTTATAGCAGGCCATTTATCTGGCTACCTCAAACCCTGGACTATGAGATCAGAAAATAACCTGAATCGGTTCTTAGACGCGCAGGAAAAAGACTATAGCAGAGCCTTAGCAGAAATTAAGAACGGGAGAAAGCAAAGCCATTGGATGTGGTATATTTTTCCACAAATTGCCGGTTTGGGATACAGCGAAATGGCAACGTTTTACGCTATAAAAGACATCCATGAAGCGAGTGATTATCTAGCGCATCCAGTTCTGGGCAGCAGACTCATTGATATTTCAACTGCTTTGCTTGGTCATGATGGTAAAACAGCTAATCAGATTATGGGAAGTCCCGATGATTTGAAACTCCGTTCCTGCATGACCTTATTTAGTTTGCTAAAAGACACAGATCCTATTTTTCAGGCTGTCCTGGACAAATTTTTTAACGGGGCACAGGACCAGAAAACGCTTAGTATTATCAAAGGCAACGACTAACCGTATCTATTTTTCTGTTTATACGCCCCTTGGTTACTGTAATGCACACGGTTTCGTGCTAAGCATACCGGGCAACAGGACAAGCTATTCCGTTGTTTTAAGCGGGAAGTAACGAGACATGGCTAACATAAACACGGCCATTAGGAGGAAACCTGCGGCCATTCCCAGTTGAAGCCACCAACCACCGGGTAAGCCCTGAAGCCCTTTGATAAGGTCATCCATGTTTTTTACCCATTGTGGATTTTTAGCCAATGCGCCCTTAACCAGGTACCAACCCGTACCCGCCAGGGTGGCCCCTACCGTTAAAAAGCCAACGAACCCACAAAATTTGAGAAACGATTTTACGAATGAGTTCACCGTATCGAGTTCCAGGCTTTTGTAGACTTTGCCCGATATGCCCTTGTAGACCTGTAAGCCAGCCCATATAAGGAACATGCAGCCAATAGCTATAATCAACCAGTCACCACCTTGGATTTGCAGCACCTTAGCAACCCAAATCTGTTTTTGATTGTCTTGTCCGCTACCCTGACCAAACAGAAGCTTAACGGCTGTGATGCCAATACCGGCGTAAGTGATAGCACTGAGTATATAATTTAATCGGTAGAGCCAACCCCCCGGTCCAGTGCCCTTTTTATAAGGGTCATTCCAGATTTCAAATAACCGCCACAGGGTGTGGCCAGCTAAAGCGAGTGCCATCAGGGCGAGCAGGATTTTTCCAAAGGGATTGCCCGTTAGCTGTTCGAGAACCTCTTTTCGATTGGGATCAAGTTTTCGTGCACCCAGCGCAAGTTCAACTGTAAATAGTGCAATGGCGCTATATAAAATGGCTTTTGCAATGTAACTACCCCGGGCCAACCATTCTACACTTTGTAAAGACCGCTCTTTAACTTTATCGCTGACAACCATGTACTGTTTTTATCTCTTTCCTGAGTTGAGTAACTACCTTTTTTCAGGTTAATAACGTCCCCAATCAATTGAAGTTCTTGATTAGGGCTATCTGACCGCAAAATGTAGCTAACGGACTAAGAGTTGATTTAGCACACTGCCCCGGCTTGCGAGTAATAAATTTTACTTTCTGATGGCACTTCGAGATACGTATTATTTGGGATGCCCACTACGTAACTAATCCATGTATTCGCCTAAGACATTGATCTTCAGCTTATTCGGGCTATAGCTATTCGTATTAATTTTTCTCCTGGCAGTTTTTTGTCAATGCAGACGTAGCGGAAGAATCATTGCTAGCTAATCTGAGCATCTGATGGTAAAAAATGAGTTAGCTATCCTTTACAGAAGAAGGATTATACAAGCTTTGTATCAACCCCAAACCAGTAATTGCGCCCACTCTTTCCAGGCGTGGATAATTTACCTTACCTCATGAACCGAACTGATTTTTTGAAAACGACTGCTCTTGCCGGAGCCTCACTAATAACCGATCCAGTTGAGGTACGGGCGTTTATTACCCGTAAATCCGCACAAAAATACCGTACGGCGGTTGTGGGTGCTGGCTGGTGGGGTGGCAACATTCTGCGGGCTGCGGTGCAGGCCGGCGAATCGAAAATCGTTGCGCTTTGCGATGTAGATACACGCCAACTCAAAAAGACCAGTGAGGAATTGGGCAAGCTAACGTCTGACCAGACGAAGTTATACCGTGACTACCGTGAGATGCTCATTGCCGAAAAACCTGAAATTGTCATTGTCGCCACCCCCGACCATTGGCACCCGCTCGTCGCTATTGCAGCTATGCAGGCCGGGGCACATGTCTACGTGGAAAAACCCATTAGCCATACCATTAACGAAGGTAAAGCCATGGTGAAAACCGCCCGGCAAACGGGCCGCATCTGTCAGGTTGGGATGCACCGGCGCGTATCGCCCCATAATGTGTCGGGGAGGGAGTTTCTGAAGTCAGGGAAGGTTGGAAAAATAGGGATGGCGCGGGCGTTTGTCCATTATGCCGGTGGCCCCGGTAAACCCTCACCCGAGGGAGAAGCGCCTAAAGAAATGGACTGGAATATGTGGTGCGGCCCCGCCCCACTACATGCCTATAATCCGGCTATGCACCCCAGGGGATGGCGTCAGTTTCTGGACTACGCCAATGGAACGCTCGGCGACTGGGGTATTCACTGGATGGACCAGATTTTATGGGTGACTGACGAAAAGCACCCGCGAAAGGTGTACTCGACTGGCGGGCGGTCGATCAAACAGGATAGCACCGATGCCCCGGATCACCAGGTGTCGACGTTTGAATTTGAAAACTTTACGGCCGTATGGGAGCATAGGACCTTTGGGGGAAATATGGCCGAGAAAACACACCCGCAACAGGCAGTAGGGGTGTATTTCTACGGAACCGAAGGCACGTTTCACATGGGTTGGCTCGATGGGTGGACATTCTATCCTTCAGATTCAAAAAAGCCGGTTATTCACCAGGATGCACAGCTCGACAAGCCCGACGATCAGAACATTGCCCTCCTGTGGACCGATTTCCTATCCAGCATCAAAACGAACAAACTGCCCGTCTGCGATATCGAAATTGGTCACCGTTCCACCAATATGGCCTTATTGGGTATGTTGTCGTTGAAGTTGGGACGAAGTGTGGCCTGGGACGGCAACCAGATTCCGGGCGATGCCGAAGCCAATAAACTCCTGAGCCGGGCGTATCGGGGTGAATGGAAATATCCGGTGTAAGCCAGATTGAGTGGTTAAAGGGCGGCCTGTAGGATTCGTGCCAACAGTTACTTTACAGGAGCAACTGTTGGCCGCGAATTAATTTACTAATAGCCTTACCGTGTGTTCTGGTTTAACAAGACAGCAATTGTCATTTATTCTGACCTCAGACTCTTTACTGGATTTGTCAATGCTGCTTTGATGCTCTGAAAACTGACTGTTAGCAGGGAGGTCAGTAGCACCACCAGGAACGGCATTACGAAAAGCCACCAGGGGAGGTTCGTGCGAAAGGCATAGCTTTGCAGCCACTGAGTGACGGCATACCAGGCAAGCGGAGTGGCAATGACAAATGCGACCAAAATCAATACGGCAAATTCCCGATACAGCATCTCGACAATCTCGCCAACCGTGGCCCCCAGCACTTTACGAATGCCTATTTCTTTGGTGCGCTGGGCCGTCGTGAATGAAGCCAACCCAAACAAGCCTAAACAGGCCACCACAATTGCCAATAAGGTGAATAGACCAAATACCTGGCCAAATCGCTGATCGGCGCGGTATTGATTGTTGAAGCGTTCATCCAGAAATGAATACTCGAACGGATTACCCGGAAAAAAGCGGTTCCACTCAGCCCGAATAAGACCAATCTGGCCCATTAAATCAGTTGTTGCCAGTTTGATGGAGAAGAATCCGCGTACATCGGGACTTAAGCGAAGAATAAGCGGCTCATAGGCGTCGCGCAACGACTGCTGGTGAAAATCATTGGTCACGCCAACAATAGTGAAGGTTTCACCCCAGAAGTCGATCTGTTTGCCAATAGACTGCGCCGGATCATCGAAACCCAGTTGCTGAATAGCCATTTTATTGAATACGACTGCTTTGGGGTCACTGCCAAACTCTTTAGAGAAATTGCGGCCAGCCAGCAGTTTCAGATCATAGGCTTTGATAAAATCGTAGTCAACGCCAATTATCCGATACTGCTTGCCTTTGCTTTCGTCCATTCCTTTCAGCCGTATGCCGCCAGCGTTCCAGTCTGATGCCTGGCCCGGAACCACGGTAGAGGCCGCCACGTGCCGGATGCCTGACTGACGTAGTAACTCAGTCTTGAAGGCGGCCATTTGCCGCATATAAGTAGAGTCGTTAGCCACTATGGGCGGATTAAGCACCAAAGTCTGGTCGATATTGATACCCAGGCTTTGTTTGCGCATAAAGCTGATTTGCTCAAACACCGCCAGCGTACCAACCAGCAGGAACAACGAGGCCACAAACTGAAACACCACGAGTGATTTGCGTAGGGTGATACCCTGCCGCGATTGATTTATTTTACCCTTCAGCACTGTTACGGGTTTAAACCCGGACAGAACGAAAGCTGGATATAAACCCGAGAAGAAACTGCCGACAACGAATAATCCCCCTAGCGGTAACCAGAATAACGAACTGCCTAACATGCTGAAACTTAACTGTTGCCCCGACAACTCGTTGAACGTTGGCAAAGCAAGCGCTACCAGCAGCAGCGCCAATGCCACGGCTAATGCATTGAGCAGCACCGACTCGGTCATGAATTGAACCATGAGCTGACTACGTAGTGAACCTACTGCTTTTCGAACCCCAACTTCTTTGGCCCGGTCGATGGACCGCGCGGTAGTCAGGTTAATGTAATTGACCCAGGCAATGACGACAATGAAAAAGGCAATAGCCAGCAACAGATAAACGGTCTTCCCGTCGCCGTTGGGCTCGGCTTCGTTCATAAAATGTGAATACAGATGGATATCACGTAAAGGCTGGAGCAGATACACCGCAGCCGACCGAAATTTACGGTGCTCTTCGCCCGCCAGTCTATCGACTAAGGCTGGGAATTTGGCTTCGAGCGCCCGTGGATCAACACCTGGACGTAGTAGGATGTAGGATAGGGCGCCGTCCCACTGCCAGGCATTGTCAGGGTTATTGTCCGGACCTACTTGTTTCTTAAATGTGACATAAGGAATGATATAGTCCGGCTGGAGGTGGGTATTCGCCGGAAAATCCTTGAAAACGCCCGTAACTTTAACGGCATTCCGGCGGTTTTGCCGGATGGTTTTGCCAATTGGATTTTCGGTGCCGAACAAGCGTCGGGCTACGGTCTCGGACAAGGCAACCGTATTTGGCTCGGCTAGGGCAGTGGCCGGATTGCCTGCTACGAGTGGATACGAAAAGATGGTGAAAAAGGCCTGGCTGGCAATGTATACCTTTTCTACTTTTAGGCTTTTCTCTTTGTAATCGACCACTGCCGGACCACGACGTAATATTTTTACATAGTCCTCAACCTCTTCGAAAGCGGCTTTAAACGAATTGCCAACGGCCTGAGCCCCGGCCGCCCACTGAGTGCTAAGCTTTCCTTCGTTATAGCGGTCCTGCCGGACTCGGTAAATTCGGTCACCTTTGGTATGAAAATTATCGTAACTCAGCTCAAATGATACGTACTGTAGAATAAGTACGCAGGCTGCAATACCAATGGCAAGCCCCAGAATATTAACCACCGAAAACGTTTTGTTACGAACGATATTTCGCCAGGCAATTATGAGATGGTTCCGGAACATGAGCGATCAGATGAAGATGTCGAATAAATTTATCCTGAGCGCAAGGATCGTACCACAGCCTCAAAATGCCTCTGAGACGATGCTGAGGGTATTTATTCTGTAATTTCTGTACGATTTCGGACACAAGTGTCCATTGGTGGTCAATCTAAAAGAGCTTACTATCTTTATTCCTTTAGATAATCTCACCTTTTAAAACTGAGTTATATGCGACTGTGCCCGTTTGTCTTTCTCATCGCCAGTGCTTTTGCGCAGGTTGCACTGGCTCAAACGCTGTCGGATTCTCAGGCACTTAGGCCGGATCCAGTAGTTACTAGTAGTAGATCG
>DATHAW010000195.1:0-5300 GCA_035296465.1 Spirosoma sp. | reverse complement strand
ATATACACCAACGGGAATCTGTATCGACGGTATATCGACGGCCATTTAGACCAATACCCACTCTGGATAGCTGACTATTCAACCAAACACCTGCGTAACTACGACTCCGATAAACTGTATTTATGGCAGCATAGTCAGGCTGGTTGGGTGCAGGGCATCCGGGGCCGCGTCGATTTCAACGTGTTTGTGATGGACGAAAATAAACTAAGGGACATTTGTTTATAGCATTTCCCAATGCTAATAATACAGGGAAACACTACAGGCTTACTTTTGTCAGTTCAACGGGTTTGTCGAGCCAGTCTTTGGCTTTTGCACCAAAGGCGGCCATGTGTGGCATCTGATTGTGCGCCTGTAAGCCCGCTTCATCGTCCCAGCGCTCGTGCATAATAAACCGTTGGGGCTGCTCCGTGCTTTCATACAATTCGTACAACTGACAGGCCGCTTCGGTACGTACCTGCTCAACCAGTTCAAGCAGGCCTGCTTTCAGATCAGATTCGGCACCCGGCCGGGCGGTAATGGCGGCAAAAACCAAGAGGGGCATAGACTATGTAGTTAGGTATAAGGATGTGCGCATTAATCAGCCCTTCGCTGCCAGATTTCCCAGGCTTTTTCGGCCTGTAATTCCAGCATTCGGAGACCATTGTGCGTGGCAGCTCTCCGCTCATGGCCCCGTTTCATAAACCCGGTTTGGGCGGGGTTGTAGACTAAGTCGTAGAGCAGATGACGGTCGGTGAGTTGATCGTAGGGAATAGCCGGTGCTTCGTCGGTATGCGGATACGTACCAACGGGCGAGCAGTTAATGAGCAACTGGTATTGATTTATTACATCAGGCAACTGGCTGTATGTCAGCGTTGTGTCTGTGCCAGTGCGCGATACGTAACGGTATGGGATTGTCATATCCGTCAGCGCTGCCGCCACGGCTTTCGAGGCCCCACCCGTGCCCAGAATCAGTGCCTGGAGTCCTTCGGCTGCCCGACCCAGCAGCGTCAGCCAGTCCTGAAGCGACTGCCGGAACCCGTAGTAATCGGAGTTGAAGCCCGTTAGGGAACCGTCTTTTTCGATACGGATCACGTTTACAGCCCCAACTTTTTCGGCCGAGGGATCGAGCCTGCTGAGGAAGGGCAGGACGGCCTGCTTGTGCGGAATGGTGACGTTCAGCCCCCGCAGACCCGGCATTTGCAGCAAGCCGGGCAGGGCCGCTACGTCGGGCAGCTCAAACAGGTCGTACCGACTATCCTGAATGTTTTCGCGGGCAAATTTTTCGGTAAAATAGCGCTGTGAAAACGAGTGGGTCAGCGGGAAACCGATGAGACCGTACTGGGTCATACAAATTACACCGTTGGCCGGGCCAGTTGTTTTTTGATAACCTGCACAATCACCGGCAGAATGGACAAACCTATAATGGCAAAGACGACCAGCTCGAAGTTTTTCTGCACAATGGGGATGTTCCCGGCGAAATAACCCAGTAACGTAATGCTGACGACCCACAAAATGGCCCCGGCAATGCAGTTGCGGATGTAGGTGCCGTAGTTCATACTGCCAGCCCCGGCCACAAACGGCGCAATGGTACGCACGATGGGAATAAAGCGGGCCATAATAACCGTTTTGCCACCGTGTTTGGCATAGAACTTCTCGGTTTCGGTAATGTACTCGCGCTTAAAAAACAGGATTCGTTCCCGCGCTTTGATACGCGTACCCAGAAACTTCCCGACAAAATAGTTGACATTATCGCCTAACAAGGCCGCAATAATGAGCAGCGGGATAATGATACGTACGTCTAGCTCATTGGTATCGCGGGCAGCCAGGGCACCGGCCGCAAACAGTAAGGAATCGCCGGGCAGTAACGGCATCACAATCAGCCCGGTCTCCGTGAATACGATCAAAAAAAGAATGGCGTACAGCAGCACCCCGTACTGGTTGGCCCACGTATCGAGGTACGTATCGAGGTGGAGCAGAAAATCGAGTAATGATTTGATGATTTCCATGGAAACTAGTTGTCAGTCGTAAAAAGAGTCGTCAGCCGCCATGCTGCGGCTGACGATGGAATTATTACTTGTCAAGAAAGTGCGTGAACGTATCGCCCCGGAGGCCCAACCGGATGGTTTCTAACGGAATAACTTCGCTGGGCGCAATGTTGCCCACGTTGACGTTGGCACCGAGCAGCTTAACAAACCACACCTGCTGCTCTTTTTGCGGGGCTTCCCACAGGATACTTTCAGCCGGAATCTGGGTTAAAATTTCTTCGACCAGGCCCTGCCTTACCTCACCGCTGGCCCGGAACAAACCGACCGTGCCACCCTCGCGGGCTTCGCCGATCACTTTCCAGGCACCAGCCTCCAGCTCGGCTTTCATTAACTGAATCCATTTGTAAGGCGGAATAATCTTGGTCTCATCTTTGGAGCCAACCTCCGACAAGACCGTCACCTGGGTGGCCAGCTGCCGAATGTATTCGCATTTATCATCCTGCGTCATGTCGATGGAGCCGTCCGACACTTCGGCGTAGCGGAGGTTAAATTCATCGAGGAGTTTCCGGTAAGCGTCGAACTGATTTCGAACGATAAACGCTTCAAAGAGGGTGCCGCCAAAATACACCGGAATCCCAGCGTCCTGGTAAATGGCAATCTTTTCCTTTAAATGCGGAGTAACAAACGAGGTTGCCCATCCTAACTTGATAATGTCGGCGTACTGGGCGGAGGTGGACAGGAAATCCTCCACTTCGCGCAGACTGAGTCCCTTATCCATTACCATTGTCAATCCATTCTGACGGGGCTTGGTCGTGCGCTCGGGAAGTTGCGTAAGCGTATAATTCATTCGTACTACTGGCGTATACTCATTTAAAATCGCCCAAAAGTAGCATAAGTCACGACACCTCCCAAGAAAGTCCATAACTAATAGCGTCTGTTACGCGTTCTGCTTGGTTTAGTGCTATTTTTGCCAACTATGAATAATACTTCCAATCCCCGGCTTGATTTTTTCAGGGCCCACATCAACCAGGACATGAGCGCCAGTATTTCACCCCTTGGCCGCTGGCTTAATGGGATCATTCGCGTGGCTGAGCCGGGTCGGCTGGTGGCCGAATACCAGGTGCGCGACGAACTGGCCAACCCGGCCGGGGTGCTGCATGGAGGAGCCGCCAGTGCAATACTGGACGATCTGATTGGGGCGATGGTGTTCGCACTGGGGCGCGAGTACGCATTCACCTCTGTTAACCTGAACGTCGATTTTCTGCACGCGGCCCGCCTGGGCGACACCATCACTGCCACGGCTGAAGTAGTACGCGAAGGGAAGAACATTATTCACTGCGAGGGTCGCCTGGTGGCGTCCAACGGTAAAATCATTGCCAAATGCGCTACGAATCTGATTCAAACATCATTGAAACTCATTTAATCGCGTAGTCAGTGTTGGTCCGGGCCTGCCCGATGGCGTCGATCAGAAAATATGATAAACTGATTGATAGACTCGCCCATTTTTTCTACCTTTGCACCCTCATTTCCAATTTCATACCAAAATCATGTACGCAATCGTAGAGATCGCAGGGCAGCAATTCAAGATCCAAAAGGGTCGTTCCATCTATACCCACCGGTTAGAGGGCGATGTGGACGCTGCACTTGCCTCCGACAAGGTGAAAATTCTCCTTGTTGACAACGAAGGGAGCATCAGCATTGGTGCTCCAACCGTCGCCGGGGCGACAGTATCGGCTAAGATCATCGAACACCTCAAGGGGGAAAAGGTGATTATCTTTAAAAAGAAACGCCGGAAGGGCTATAAGAAAAAGAACGGCCACCGTCAGTATCTGACAAAGGTTATGATCGAAGACATCACATTATAAGTCATAGAGTTGCCGGGTTGTATGGGTAGTGAGCTTCTGATGGGCCGGACTCTACAACGTTGCAACTAAAAACTTTACAACTCTTTAAAAGACAATGGCACACAAGAAAGGTGTAGGTAGTTCCAAAAATGGTCGCGACTCCCACAGCAAACGCCTGGGCGTAAAGTTGTTTGGTGGCCAGTCGGCTATTGCCGGCAACATCATCATCCGCCAGCGTGGAACCAAGCACCACCCCGGCAAAAACGTTGGTTTAGGTAAAGATTATACCTTGTTCGCCCTCGTCGACGGCACCGTGAAGTTCCGTCCGGGCCGCGACAGCCGCTCCTACGTTGACATTATTCCGGCAGGCCCCCTAACGGTCAGCACAACCGTAGCAGCGCCCGCCGTCAATACGGCGGCCGTAGCTCCTGTAACAGCACCTGTAGCAACGACTCCCGCAGCGACGCAGGAACCGGAGCCAGCACCAGCAACGGGTATATTCGCGGCAGCCGCCAGTATGGTGTCCGCAGCAGCGGGTGTTGTAGCGGCCACAGTAACTGAGTCGATTTCGTCAGCGACAGAGACCATTACGTCAGCTATTTTGCCGTCGGGTGAAGAAAAGGAAAACAAAGAAGATCAGGAAGATAAATAGCGGCTTGTCGCCGATTTCTCTCCAGACAAAACAGAACCCGCCCGGCGCTTGTCAGGCGGGTTTTTTGGTGGACAAAAACTAAAAAAATAATGTGGCTGTTACTGCGGTAATAGGCGAATCTTTGCGGAGACGCTGAATAGATAAGGCACAAACCCCGAAAACTCACTTTATATGAACCCTACATTAAACCGCCCGGTATCCATTTTTACGGAGGGAAGTCCGAATCCGAACTCCATGAAGTTCGTGGTCAATTTCGAGTTGGTGCCTGCCGGTTTGTCGTTTGACTATGCCACCCCCGGCGATGCGCTGCTCGATGGTAAAGCGTCGCCCCTGGTGGTGGCGCTGTATGGGTTCGAGTTTGTGCAGCGGGTGTTTATCTCGGCAAACTTCATCACGGTCACCAAAAACGATGAGACCGATTGGGACGACGTGATGTTTGAGTTGAAACTATTCCTGAAAGAATACTTCGGTGAGCAGAAGCCCGTATTTGAGCAGCGGACGATGGACGCCAACACCACGAAGGTGGATATGGATTCGGAGACGGTGCAGAAGATTAAGGCCGTTCTGGATCAATACATTAAGCCCGCCGTTGAGTCGGATGGGGGGGCCATCAGTTTTTATTCCTTCGATGAGCCAAGCGGCACTGTAAAAGTGCTGCTGCAGGGATCGTGCAGCGGTTGTCCTTCGTCGACGCTGACCCTCAAAGCAGGCATCGAGAATCTCCTGACGCGCCTGGTCCCGGAAGTGAAATTAGTGGAAGCCGAAGGCGTGTAAATTATAGACTGGCTACCAAAACCCGGCCCGGCCGTAACTTTTGAAAAGTTACGGCCGGGCCGGGTT
>DATHAW010000194.1:0-2997 GCA_035296465.1 Spirosoma sp. | reverse complement strand
ATTGCGGGCGAAACGCTTGTACGCTTTTTCGAGCAGCATGGCCTGGTCGGCATCGAGTTTTAAGCTGCCACGCCCCTCATACACCGACTTAATGCGGGCAAACAGCTTCTCGTTGAGCGTAATGTCGTTGCCGTATTCACTCAGCAACGGCGACGCTTCCTTAACAATTTTCTGAAGTTCTGGTGTAGTTTCCGCGCTATTGAGATTAAACAGCACGGATGTTACTTTACTGAGCAGATCGCCCGACTTTTCGAGGGCAACGATGGTGTTCTCGAACGTCGGTTTAGCCGGATTGTCAACAATAGCCGCTACTTCCTTGCGCCCCTGGGCGAGCCCTTCGGTTAGCGCAGGCAGGTAATCACTATTTTTTACTTTGTCGAAAGGAGCCGTCTGGTGAGGAGTCGAGTAGGCGGCTAAAAATGGATTCTGAGTCATTTTGGTTGATTGGAGCCTGGATGGCTGCCCAACGGCCGAAAAAGCCACTGCAACCAGCCATACGCCTGTTTGTTTGATTCGTTGATGTCTTACCATTATCGTTTTGGGGCCTGATTTTCCCCGAAAAATACGAAACAATCATGGGTGGGACAACCCCGGTCGTCAATAATCAAACAGGTAAGTGGGTGGGATTGTGACATTTGCCATGCGGTTTACCCAGGCATTTCTGCCTACTTAGCTGTTTACTACTCTAGGTCTAACCTGTTGTTTAATGGCCCGAATACGGTCATTGAAGTTGAGATTGATAAAGTCTATATTCGGGACCAGGGTGGCCTGCAAATAACCCATTACGATGTCATCATGCGGAATTCGTTTACCGCTAACTACGCTAATGTACTTGGAGGTGACCCACAGAACGTTCTTAAGGTGCGTTTTGGCGTCGTCGGTCATGAAGTATTCGGTTACGGTGGTGTCTTCATTGACGTAGATAAGCCGTGACATAATGCGTACCCATTCACTCACCTGAGCCGGGCGCACGTAGGCAATCTGGTGCTGGTAAACCACCCAGCTGGTCCTGAGTTCGCTAAACAATTGGCCAGGATTGAAATCGTATAGCTTGGCTACCTGATCTTCGCGGGCGTTAAAGTAATAATCGAAATATTTGGCGTTGTTGAGGTGCTGCAGCGGGTCACAATCCTGAAAGCGTATAATCGTCCGCGATTCGGTTTCGGTGGGGTAACTGCGGTTCGGGTCACGTTTGAACATAATCTATCGGTGATTTAGTGGCATCAGCTCTCCATTCCGGGTAAGCCGGGGCCGTATCTGGTTTTGCAAAATTCCGTCTAAATGATTTCATCCGCGTATGCTCCGTTCAGCTTTTTGCGTTATAGACAACAAAATAACCCTTTAGTCGAATCAGCCGAGCCCATGAAATTCACCTGCTTTCAGTTGCCCCTGCTCTTTTTCTCACTCGCCCTGGTTTCGTTTGCTCCCATAGACAATTCCGATGCCGTCGTTGGTACCTGGCTTAACGGCACCAAAAAAGGGCACGTCCAGATTTATAAACAAGGCGGTACATATTTTGGTAAACTTGTCTATTTGACGGAGCCAAATAATCCGGCAACCGGTAAACCCAAGACTGACTTTAGAAACGCCGATGCCGCCAAACGAGCAAGACCGCTCCTTAATATGGTGCTCATGTATAACTTTAAATACGATGAGGGAAATGTCTGGAGCGACGGCAAAATCTACAACCCCGAGGATGGCAAGGAGTATAACTGCAAAATGACCCTTATAAACCCGAACACGCTTGAGGTTCGCGGGTATGTAGGTATTTCGCTATTCGGCAAAACACAAACCTGGACGCGCCTGAAATAACTCATATAGCCGATGAGCCGGAAAGTTGTCGGGTTATGGTAGATAGCACCTGGTTTACCCGCTAACTTTACAACGATGCAGCCTCATACCCCGACAACGATAATCATAGGTGCCGGACCGGCGGGATTGGCGATGGCCGGGCAATTGGCCCACCGAAAATTGCCGTTTACCGTGCTGGAAGCCAGCGAATACATTGGTTTTGCCTGGCGCAACCACTACGACCGGCTTCATCTCCACACGGTAAAACAGTATTCCGCCCTTCCGCACCTGCCCTACCCGGCCAACTACCCTACGTATGTATCCCGGCTGCAGCTGGTCGAATACCTGGAGCAGTACGCAGCGCATTTTGACATCAGACCGAAGTTCAGCCAGACGGTCATCGACATAAAGCGGGGAGCAACTGGAAAGTGGCACGTACAGACCGAAACCGACCTGTTTGAGGCCGATCGGGTTATCGTCTCAACGGGCTATAATCGTTTTCCAAACAAACCCGAGCTGCCTGGCCAGCAATCTTTTCGGGGCATTATCTGGCACAGCCGCGAGTATCGGAATGGTGCACCTTTCCGGGGCGAGAAAGTGCTGGTTGTGGGGATGGGCAACACGGGGGCGGAGATAGCACTGGACCTGCTGGAACATGGCGCAACCCCTTTTATTTCAGTGCGGGGACCGGTTAACATTGTTAAGCGCGATGTGTATGGCAGGCCTGCCCAGCCATCGGCAATTCTCCTCAGTAAATTACCCAACTGGCTGTATGATCTGGCTGCGGGCCTGTCGCAGAGGCTTACCACTGGCGATTTATCTCAATATGGATTAGGCAAACCCAAGCATCCCGCTTCGTACGATACGCGCCGGGGTAAGATTCCGGTAATCGACATCGGCACCCTTGATCAGATAAAGGCGGGTAACATTAAAGTCCTGCCAGGCATAGAACGTGTCAATGCTAAAACCGTTACGTTCAAGGCAAGTCCTGATGGAGAAATGCGTGAGTTACCCTTTGACGCGATCATTCTGGCAACGGGCTACCGGCCGGGTCTCGTTCCCCTGCTGGGGGCTGACCTGTCGACCCGTATTCTGAACGAACGTGGTTATCCAAAACAACTGTGGTTTGATGAACCCGATTTGCGGGGGCTTTATTTTTTGGGCTTCACAACGCCCCTTACTGGTATCATATATAACCTCACCTTT
>DATHAW010000193.1:0-3220 GCA_035296465.1 Spirosoma sp. | reverse complement strand
ACGGTGGATATCTACGATATCGTCACCCATACCTGGTCTACTGCTAAGCTAAGTAAATGGCGCTACAGTATTGCCGCGGTAGCCTCGGGCAATAAGGTGTTCTTTGCCGGCGGTCGGGTGGGTGTTGGTGATCCTGATTCGGACCAGCTCTTCGCCACCGTCGATATTTACGATGTATCAACGAATACCTGGTCAGTGGCTTCGTTGAGCGAACCGCGGGCGGCCGTTGGGGCTGCCGCCGTGGGCAATAAGGTTTTCTTTGCCGGCGGGGAAAAGTCGGGGAGTTATGATACGTCCAATCAGGTGGACATCTATGACTTGTCTACCGGCACCTGGTCCGCGACGAGATTAAGTGAGAGTAGGGCCTATATAGCCGCCGTTACGGCTGATGACAAAATCTACTTTGCCGGCGGGCACATTGATTATAGGTGGTATGCCGAACCCTCCAGCGCCATCGACATCTACGACAACCAGACAAACTCATGGACGACCTCCCGTTTAGAGGAACCCAAGGCCATGTTCAGCGGCATTGCCGTTAACAATAAAATCTATTGGGCGGGTAGTATGATTGGTAGTGTGCATGGAGGAGCCCCTGTTAAATCTATCTGTGCCGTTGAAATCAGGGATATCAATACACAGACCAGTTCAGTTGATTACTTATCCAAGCCCGGACATTGGGTTCCTGTCGACGGTCAGAATGCGGTCTTAAAAGACAACAAGATTTTGTATTTCCGCCATTACGACACGGCTGATCCAGTCCGGTTTGACATTTATGACACGGTGACCCAAAGCTGGTCAATCGGTGTGCTTCCCAAATCGATCCTGGGCGCTTCTGTTATCTCGGTCAACAACACCGTGTATATAGCGGGTGGAAGGGTGAACGGCGTAGTATCCAATCAGGTCTGGAAACTGGAGTTTTAGGCCACCAGGCGTAATCGTATAGAAGCAGCCAAACCTAAACTATTCACTGATGAAATGGCTACTTACCTTCATCGGTTTAGTGGCTTTGTTTGCGCACTGCCATAAAGACATACCCGTAGTAACTACCATTCACCAGCGGGCAGCGGATCGGGCTATTGCCTTACCTGATAATGCAGTTGTGCTACGCCCGCTCGTTGGGCAGTCAGGCCGCCAAAACAGTCGGGAAGCGGTCCACAGCTTCGGAGGAAGAACCACGCCGGGCGGGTAACTAACCTGGTCGCTGCTTACTTATCGTTAGCCTTACAATTATTTTTTTTAAACCTCTATTTTATGAAAAATTCAACACAAGCTACCGCATCGGGGATAACTACCCCCCAACTCGATTCCCAGAAGTTAGAGAACTTTCTGGGTAAAGTAGTAGGCGATTTAGGGGCCTTTTTAGGCTCTACCCTCGCTTATGTTGGCGACCAATTGGGCTTGTACAAAGCCATGGCCTTTGCTGGGCCTATGTCGCCGGAAGAACTGGCCCTAAAGACCCAAACCGACCCACGTTACGTGCGGGAGTGGCTCATTAACCAGGCTGCTGGCGGGTATGTAGAATATGATGTGCAAGGGCAAAAATACGTGCTGCCCGATGAACACGCCGTTGCGCTGACCAGTGAAGAGAGTCCGTATTATGTGGCCGGTGGCTTTCAGGCAATGCATGCCCTAACCCGTGCTACCGAGCGAATTATGGAGGGTTTTCGCACGGGTAAAGGCATGCTTTGGGGCGAACACCACCACCATTTGTTTCAGGGGACCGAGCGCTTCTTTAAGCCCAGCTACGTAGGTAACCTGCTGGCAAACTGGTTGCCAGCTGTGGAAGGCGCCATCGAAAAACTGCAACAGGGCGCTAAAGTAGCCGATATTGGTGCCGGGCACGGCATTTCTACGCTGATTATGGCCCGGGCTTTCCCCAACTCCCGGTTCTATGGCTTTGATAACCACCAGCCCTCGGTGGAGCGCGCCCATCAGATTGCCCAACAGGAAGGTGTAGCTGACCATGTGGCGTTTCAGGTAGCCACTGCCCAGAATTTCCCCGGCAGTGACTACGACCTGATTACCTATTTTGATTGCCTGCACGATATGGGCGATCCGGTAGGTGCCTTACAAAGAGCGTATCAGGCATTAGCCGAAAATGGTAAGGTCATGGTGGTTGAACCGATGGCTGGCCGTAAGACCGAAGAGAATTTCAATCCCGTTGGCCGGGTGTACTCAGGTGCGTCCGTTCTATGCTGTACGCCGAATGCCATTGCTTCAGGACCAATTTCCTTAGGAACAGTAGCCAGCGACGATGCCCTGGCCGAAGTGGCTCGCAAAGCGGGTTTCGCCAGTTTTATCCGTGTCACCGAAACGCCATTCAATAGGGTTTTCGAGGGTAGGAAATAAGCTTTGCTTTATTTTATAAGTTTGGTATTAACGGATGGGCGTAAAAGGATTTATATACCCTAAAATTTTAATGTCCTGGTTTAGCGGGCTGGCTTTACGTTTGGTTGCAGTATATTGATTTAACATCAATGTAATATTTATGCGTATACGCCCGATGCCTCCTTTTTCGCCCATCCGCATCCTGGTCAGGCTATTTTGAATGGGATTAGCCCAGTCGCATTTCGGCAAACTGCCTTTGCACAAAATACTGGCGTGGATCCCTTTGCTCCGAAGAAACTTCAGTATGAACACCCGGGTGGCTTACAGGGGCTCCCGAAATTGGGTATTTCGGGAGCTGTCAGTGTGACCACCAATGGCATTTCAACTAAACACGTGTTTTCCCCAGACAAGCCCACTGTACTTACCGAATATCGGGTTTGCCGTTTGTGGCGGTGTGGTACTCGTTGCGAATCAGGCTGGTTTCTTTCAGGTCTGCCCACGGTTCATTATGCATTTAAGAATAAAGGTTCGGAAACCCGTTCAGCTTACGAACGTAGACTTCCTGATGGGTAATAATAAAGCCATTTTGCAGCGTGTTGACTTGCAGTGGTTTAAGGTTACCTGTTTAGTTAACACTGTAAACCCGGTTTAATGTGCTGTGGGGCCAGCCCGTGTCATACTATGAGGAGAACAACGTCACCTCCACAATAACGCCCTGCCAGTCGGATCCGGCTATGAAATCGCGCTGCCGGGCTAAGCAAGCGTCGTCCCACTTGGTTAGGCCGAACTTATTAACGCCAAGCGCATATCCCCACGGCAACACCAGCCGCCCGGCTTTTGGGGCCAGGGTATTTTTCTGCATGCCAAAATCACCCAGCTTTTCGCCGTATGC
>DATHAW010000192.1:0-8584 GCA_035296465.1 Spirosoma sp. | reverse complement strand
ACAAGTACCTTTATTTCAGCAGTACTGCCACTCTTGGAAATCACCAGCGCTACGTCCTCAGCCTGAATCATGCCCAGGTCTCCGTGGATGGCATCGGCTGCATGCATGAACAGGGCTGGCGTACCGGTTGAGTTCATGGTCGCCACAATTTTCTGACCGATAAGCGCACTTTTGCCCACACCTGTAACAACCAGACGCCCCGTCGCATTCAGGACAGTTTCAACGGCTGCGTCATAGTGTTCATCGAGTAGGTCTACGGCCTGCCGAATGGCTGTTGCTTCGGTTATGAGCACTGACCGGGCAATGCTTTGGTGATTTTTTACTAGTTTCAACGTCGGGTTCGCGATGAAGAGGAGATTGCGGTGTATATTCGCTAACTTTATAAAGCAAAGATAAGGCAAGCAATAGGGTAAAGTAACTTTTGTACGATTTTGAGAAATGATGCAGGTTGATCAGACAGTTCAGGTGACGATTAAGGAGCGGCTAAAAGAAATTTTCGGATACAGTCAGTTTCGGGGCGATCAGGAAGCCATTATTCACAGTATTCTGGCACGACGTAATACGTTTGTTATCATGCCTACGGGGGCAGGCAAATCCCTGTGTTACCAATTGCCCGCCATTATCAGTGAGGGCACTGCCATTGTGATTTCGCCCCTCATTGCCTTAATGAAGAACCAGGTTGATCAATTAAATGCCTTTGGTATTAATGCACAATTTCTGAATTCGACCCTCTCGAAGGCAGAAATGAATAAGGTTAAAAAAGATACGTTGAATGGTACCCTGAAGCTCCTGTACATTGCACCGGAGTCATTAACGAAAGAAGAAAACCTGGACTTTCTAAAGAAAGCCCGGGTATCTTTTGTTGCCATTGACGAAGCACACTGCATATCGGAGTGGGGGCACGACTTCCGGCCCGAGTATCGGAAAATCCGGGGTATTGTTGATGACATCGGTAATCTGCCGGTGATTGCCCTGACTGCTACCGCCACACCTAAGGTGCAGCAGGATATTCAGAAAAACCTGCAGATGGAAGAAGCAGATCTGTATAAGACATCTTTCAATCGCAAAAATTTATACTACGAGATTAAGCCAAAAGTTGAGGCCAAAAAACAACTCATAAAATTCGTTAAGCAGAATAAAGGAAAGTCGGGGATTGTCTATTGTTTAAGCCGGAAGACCGTTGAGGAGATTGCCGAATTGCTCAATGTTAATGATGTTAAGGCACTACCCTACCACGCTGGTCTGGACCCGCAGACGCGGATGCACAATCAGGACGCTTTCCTCAACGAAGACGTAGACGTGATTTGTGCAACGATTGCTTTCGGCATGGGTATCGACAAACCCGACGTCCGGTTCGTGATTCACTATGATGCACCGAAATCACTCGAAGGTTACTACCAGGAAACGGGCCGGTCGGGCCGGGATGGGCTGGAGGGTAACTGCATCATGTTCTACAGCTACGACGATATCGTAAAGCTCGAAAAGTTCAATAAAGACAAGCCGGTTACCGAACGTGACAATGCCAGGCATCTGCTGACGGAGATGGTGTCTTACTCGAATCTGGGCGTGTGCCGCCGTCGGCAACTGCTTGGATACTTCGGCGAGTTTATGGAGAAGGACTGTGGCTTCTGCGACAATTGCCTGAAACCAACCGAAAAATTCAAGGTAAAGAATGAGGTAGTGCTGGCTCTGCAGACGGTACTGCAAACCGACCAGCGGTTCGATGCGGCACACCTGAGCGACGTCTTGACGGCCACCAGTAACCAGTACGTGACCAGCTATGAACACAACCGGCTCGATGTATACGGTAAAGGCCGGGAATTTAATGAAACCGCCGAATTCTGGTGTTCGCTCATCAAACAGATCACCATTTATGGCTATCTCGATAAAGACGTCGATAACTACGGTATCCTGAAACTGACGCAGCGGGGGATGAACTACATTGAAGACCCGTATCCCATTACGCTGGCCAAAGACCATGACTACTCCCACATAACGACCGATTCAAAAGAAGATGACGATAAGGATTCGGACACTGCATCGGGTGGGGTCGCCTACGACGAAGAATTGCTCGGTCTGCTAAAAGCACTCCGCAAAAAAGTAGCCAAGGAAAAGAACCTGCCGCCCTACGTGATCTTCCAGGACCCATCCTTAGAGGAGATGGCGACGACTTATCCGACTACCCGAGAGGAAATGGCGCAGATCAATGGCGTCGGCATGGGGAAGGTGCAGAAATTTGGCCGGCAGTTTATTGAACTGATTACCAAGTACGTCGAGGAAAACGATATCGAAACCGATAAGGACGTAGTTGTTAAGTCTGCTGTCAACAAATCGAAGGTTAAAATTTATATCATCCAGCAGATCGACCGCAAAGTTGACCTTGACGAAATCGCCGAATCGAAATCGTTGTCGATGGAAGAATTGATGGAGGAGATCGAGCACATCTGTTACTCAGGAACCCGGCTTAACCTGGATTATTATATTAATCAGGTCATGGACGAGGACCGCCAGGACGAAATATTCGATTATTTTATGCGAGCTCAAACTGATAATATTGCTGTTGCCCTGCGTGAGTTTGGGGGTGACGATTTCACTGAGCAGGACCTTCGCCTAATGCGTATTAAGTTCCTGTCGGAAGTAGCTAACTGAGTAATGAAGGATGCGTGGTGAGTTAGCAGGTCTTACTACATCGCTCATTCTTTAATACTCATGATTGAGTAATATGAACATACTTATACTGGGTTCGGGTGGGCGTGAACACGCATTTGCGTGGAAGTTGGCCCAAAGCCCATTGTGCAATTCGCTTTTTGTAGCACCGGGTAATGCTGGCACAGCGCAGGTAGCTGTCAATCTGCCGATTGGTTTTTCTGATTTTTTGGCTATCGCTGAGGCCCTTCGGACGCACAAAATAGACCTGCTCCTTGTTGGTCCTGAAGAGCCATTGGTCAAGGGAATCGTCGATTATATTCGTCAACAGCCTGATTTGGCTGAGGTACGCATAGTCGGCCCGAATGCCGAAGGGGCACAACTGGAAGGCAGCAAAGACTTCTCGAAGCAGTTTATGAAGCGCTACGGTATTCCAACGGCTTCATCGCAGACCTTTACGAGCGCAACGCTTACCGAGGGGCTGGCTTATCTCGAAACTCATGCACTTCCAGTTGTGTTAAAAGCAGATGGGCTGGCTGCCGGTAAGGGCGTCATCATTGCTGAAACAGTAGCAGAAGCTCAGAAAGCGCTTCATGACATACTCGATGGGCAAAAATTTGGCGAAGCAGGTAGCAAAGTTGTTGTAGAACAGTTTCTGCGTGGCATTGAACTTTCTGTATTCGTATTAACCGACGGCCAAAACTATAAAATTCTTCCTGAAGCGAAAGACTACAAGCGTATTGGGGAGGGCGACACGGGCCCTAACACGGGTGGCATGGGCGCTGTTTCGCCGGTGGTGTTTGCCAGTAAAGCTTTTCTTGGTAAAGTCGAAGACAAGGTAGTGAAACCAACGCTGGCCGGTTTGCAGCAAGAGGGTATCAACTACCAGGGTTTTATTTTTATTGGATTAATGAAGGTAAACGGCGAACCGTTCGTTATAGAATATAATGTTCGCATGGGTGATCCCGAAACTGAGGTTGTGCTGCCCCGAATCCAGAACGATTTCGCCCAGTTGATGATGGCTACGGCTTCGGGCGGCTTAAACAACATTACGTTGCAGGTGTCGCTCCAAACGGCCGTAACCACCGTAATAGTAGCGGGTGGCTATCCTAATGCCTATGAGAAGGGCCACGTCATCTCCGACCTGGATCGGCTGGATGATATAATGGCGTTCCATGCCGGAACGCTGGCCCAAAACGGTCATATATTGACCAACGGGGGGCGGGTACTGGCCCTGACGGCCCAGGCTAACTCGCTGGAAAATGCCGTTCGTAAGTCGCAGGAAGCAGCACGAACGGTGCAGTATAACGGAAAGCAGTACCGGAAAGACATCGGGCTTGACCTGATTCGGTACGCTGATTAACTAAGTCAGAAAGTTGACACCCTATGAAGATATGAGTTCTTACCTGAATCACTAGCTTCATAACTCGGCAACCTTCTTTAGCTATATAAAAGTATGTCATGTAAATCCTGTGCAACCGGTGGGTGTGGAACCCAGCGCACAACACCCACTGCGGCAAACGGAACAACACCCGTTGCAGCTGTAGCGGGGTGTTCGAGCGGGGGATGCAGCACCGGAGGCTGTAATAAATTAAATTCATTCGACTGGCTGAGCGACATTGCCATGCCGGGAAAAGGGTACGACGTTGTTGAGGTAAAGTTCAAAGGTGGTCGGAAAGAGTACTATCGTAATGTTCACCAACTCGATCTGACAACGGGCGATTACGTAGTAGTAGAGATGCAATCGGGTTTTCACCTTGGGGCGGTCTCGCTGCAGGGCGAACTGGTGCGGTTGCAGGTCAAAAAGCGGGGCGTTAAAATCAACGACGACACGAAAGTGATTTACCGCCTAGCCACGCAAAAGGACCTTGATCGGCATGAACAGGCAGTCCTGCGTGACTTGCCTGCTTTGTATCGTTCGCGCGAAATTGTTCGGGAGCTGAAACTGAACATGAAGCTATCTGATGTAGAATTTCAGTCGGATAATACAAAAGCAACCTTCTATTATTCGTCTGAAGAGCGCGTCGATTTTCGGGAGTTGATCAAGATGCTGGCCGGGGAATTCAAAGCCCGAATCGAGATGCGTCAGATTAGCTTGCGGCAGGAAGCAGGGCGGCTCGGTGGCATTGGCTCTTGTGGGCGCGAACTATGCTGTTCGACCTGGCTCACTGACTTCAAGAATATTGCAACTTCAGCGGCCCGGTATCAGAACCTGTCGCTAAACCCCGCAAAATTATCCGGTCAGTGCGGGCGGCTTAAGTGCTGCCTCAACTACGAACTGGATACGTACGTGGATGCCCTGCGCGACATTCCAACAATTGAAAAGCCGCTCGAAACCCAAAAAGGACGCGCCTGGCTACAGAAAACCGACATTTTTCGCAAGTTAATGTGGTTTGGCTATAGTACTGAGAGTACCTGGCACCCGCTACCAATTGCAAGGGTGGTCGAAATCGTTGAATTGAACAAGAGGGGTATTGTTCCTGAGTCGTTTGAGGTGCTGACACCCATTGGCGAAAAGGAGCCCGTTGTGTTAGCCGCTCTCAACAGCGATTTGCAAAAGCTAGACGCCAAGTACGCTACGCGAAGTAGCAGCAAGAAGAAAAAGAAGAAGTCAAAAGGAGGGGGGAGTGCCAGTGGCAATGCTCCGAAACCTGCACCTGGCAGCTTGGTCTAAAAACAAACAACCCCGACGTCGAAAATCGGGGTTGTTTGTTTTTAGACCAAGCTGCCACATTTCGGTTAGGGTGCCAACGCTTGCTTTGTCGTTACCATCACCAGCCCATTACGGGCATTTTTTCCATAAAGTTGCTTCGCTTTACTGCCATCCAGCACCTGTATCGACGTAACGTCTGCTCGGCGCAAATTTTTTAACTGTTCGATTGTGGCCGCTTTTCCGTTTACGACATACATTGGTGATCCAGTGGCTTGGGCTCGTAGCCAGGCCGGAGCGGCTTTGCCGACAGTTTGACTCTGGGCGGGCAGTACGATGAAATTTGTGTCGAGCCGGGTGCCGGGCAAAATCATTGGCTGGGAGGCTAACCTTGAAGTCGGCTGACCTTGACGAGGTGCTTTGGCAGGCAACGTATCCGGTTGGGCGCTACGTGCTGACCGAGCTGTGATTGATCCGGGCGCCAGGAGATATAAAATTAGGAAAAGAGGTTTCAATAACATGGACGGACTATTGATTCAGTGAACGATAGTTAGACCAAAAACGTACCGTAGCGTTTAGCAAAGGGGCTTGTAGTTCAGAAATCACCCGAATAAAACGGACTAAACACATAATAACTGCTGTCGCGTTTAGCCCGTTTTGGGGCTGTTTGGATATGCAGTTCAAAGCGGGATTGTGGATTTTTTGCCCGAAACCATTCTGTGTAGGGGCGTTCTTTGGTGTGTAGTCGCGCCACTTCACGGACATGTACTGTTTCGACGTCAGCGGCTGTAGCGGGCAGTTCGTTGATGTAGACTTCAACATTGTCCTTAAACTCGTCGTACAATTTTAGGTGTTCGTTTTTAGTACGTTCAACCAAAGCATTTTTGTTGTGGAAGAATGTTGCTTCAAGCAATGAGTTCATTGTGAACATATACGTCTCCCCACGAGGATGCTGCGAAATGGCCGCTGCCTGAAGGAACGTAAAAAACTGCCTGCGTTTTAAATCGAAAGGCAGGGGAGTGGGGCTAGTTTGAATCAGTATATGGTAAGGCTTGGTTTTTCTGTCTATGTTAGGCTGGTTGTCCCATTGATGCATTACGAATAGCTCACTGACATTCTCCGGGGCAATTTGACTTAGCGATTCTATCGAAGTTTCTTCGCCATTGATATATACGGCTGACTCGTACTGATGCTCGTCGCTGATGGCGAACTGGTTTCCTTTTATACATAAAACGGCGGGTTCGCTAAGGACAGCTCTTGTTCCGAGCCGCGTTTTATATAAAGCAAAGTGCCTGTACCACGTATTTTTGTCCTCTAATTTTACGACTAATGCTCGCGTAGGACTATTAGCAGCTAATGTGTTTATAGTCAATGCCTGTTTGCCTTCTGGATTTCCGTGTTTACAAGCTAATATCATCAGACCTATTACCAGTATCCACACTACGTATCGTCCTATTGCTGGATAGCCCGAACGCTGTCGGTTCATCATACCAATGCGCTCCCGCAGGGAAGACTGGCTGAAGTGGTTCGTGAATGAGTACATAAGAATACTAATCTTCAGTCGTGTAAATCAACAATGCCGACGTAATCAATTCTTTGTTGGCAGAATTATAGTGTGTTTTTTTTACAACAGCATACAGGCGTTCGAGTGTTAGTGATCGCACTGCTTCACGAGCTACTGATTGATTATTAATAAAGAGTTGTATTGCGCCCAACTCTTCGCTAACCGATAAAGAACTGTCTGAATTGACGATTAGTCCGCTACTTCGGGTTGATTTATTATTGAAAAATTCTCTAAAGAAAGTAGATGATCCGCTGCCTAGTTTCTTAAATTTACCAATACCTAGTTCAATTAAATGGTCGAGTTTTGAGTGGTCGAGTTTTAAATGCTCAACTTTATGATTTTTAATGAATTCGGCAATAGTGGCCTCATCCTTCTTTGCCACGTTATGTAATGCTTCAGGAAATTCCTTACCATAGTAACGAAGCCCACCTGTACCACCAGAGCTTCCATTAGTTGAAACAACGCTCACAAAGCCCGCAACCGATGGAATTGGTTTGTCTTCATCATCGAGTTCATAAACCCTTGTCAAACCACCAGTTGATCGAACAACCGTAACAACGATGCGATCAATATAGGCGTAAAGTGGATCGTACTTAATTTCATTTAACTGCATCTGATGACCATGTTTGGCGAACTCCTTCTTCATCACGGCAAGGTCGTCAAAGGTGGTTTTTGGCGTCACAACCCAGTACAGGTAACCGTCCTGATAAGCCATATAACGCAAAGGGCTGACGGGGGCTGTGTCTTTCTTAACCGAATCCGCAACGGCTGTTACGCTAGGCGCGGACTGTAATACGTTTGTTTCCCTGTTAATTGGCCTAGCTGTCGCTTTCGCTACGTTCCGAATTGCCGAACGTTCAATTAATTGTGCTGGCTCAGTTGGCGTCTGCATTGCCTGATCTACGGCGGAGATAGTCTCAGCAACCGGTGCAGGAACGTACTTCTTAAGCGCTTTCACCTGCGGTCTGGCGAAGGTGGTGGCTACTACTAAAGCTGCAATGCACAAAACCGGGTATTTCAACCACATACTGGGGAAAGAACTCTGTTTGTTGAGCATGACGATTCGCGATCTAAGCTGGGACTTACTAAAGTGGTTGGTAATTGCTGATTGCCCGGCCGCTAAACTGACTTTCACTAAGTAGTACTGATACAGTTTAGGGTCAATGCCCTCCGCTAAAACCGCCCGGTCGGCACTAAATTCAAGCGTTTGATGCACCAACTGCCGAAACAGATAAGCAGCCGGATTAAACCAGAAAACAATACTCACCAATTCGGCTCCGAGCATGTCGGCACTGTGCCATGCCCGCACGTGCACGCGCTCGTGGCGCAAAATCTGCTCCAGTTCATCGGGGGCGTGTTGGACGGGATTCAGGACAACCCAGCCGAAAAACGAAAACGGCGACGTAACGCCGGTATTCCTGACCAATGTAAAACCGTCGTATCGCTCCTGTGCCGACTGCCTGATAAGCCGCATTAGCGACCGAAGCCGATACCCAAACCGACCCATTAACACGATGAGTATGGTCAGGTATAGTCCAAGCAATCCCTGTTGCCACGACCAGCCAGCCCGGACTAACCGTTCAGGAAAGGCTGGGTACGTCTGGCCGTTGGGGAAGGTAATCGTTACGTCCGGCTGCAGCGCGGGCGGGCCAGGCAACACCCGTGGTACAATTACTTGTGCAGTACGCTGCATAACGGCCTTTACCGGTTGCGGACGCCAGTCG
>DATHAW010000191.1:0-2351 GCA_035296465.1 Spirosoma sp. | reverse complement strand
CGACACCTTACCTGATACACTCGCCAGATTACTGATAATCTGCGCTTCGCGCGTGGCTGTGAACTGCGCAATGTCATCATCGGTGACGCCACGGCGCTCAAATTCGGCCAGCGTTTGGCGTATGATGGCTTCTGTACTGTCTAACCGCTTGTCAGGAAAAGGCAGCACCGTCAAGGCAAACTGCCCAGCTAACTCTGTTGCTGGGTGCGACGCACTAGCCTGAACGGCCAGTTGGTTTTTGACCAGGTTTTTGTAAAAAAGCGAGTTTTTGCCACCACCCAGAATTTCGGCCAGCGCATCGAGGGGTGCTTCGTCCGGGTGAAACGTGGGGACCGTTGGAAAGACTATCTGAATCATCGGGAAGCGCACATTGTCTTCGTACGACACGTACCGATCTTTGTCAAGTACGGGGTTTGGCACTTTCGTTTTAGTTACCTCGGGACCACGCGGAATAGAACCAAAGTATTTCTCGGCCATTGCCACCACCTGACGGGGCGTTACGTCGCCCCCAACAGTCAGTACCGCATTGTTGGGGCCGTACCACCGTAAAAAGAAGTTTTTCAGGTCGTTGACGTTGACCCGGTTAAGGTCCTCAATGTAGCCAATCGTCAGCCATGAATAGGGGTGCCCGTAGGGAAAGAGGTTTTTTGCGACGTACTCGCCAGCCAGACCATAAGGGCGGTTGTCGTAATTCTGGCCGCGTTCGTTTTTGACAGTAGCCCGCTGAATCTCGAACTTCTTCTGCGTAACGGCATCCAGCAGGAAGCCCATCCGGTCGGCTTCGAGCCAGAGTGCCCGTTCAAGCTGGTTGCTGGGCAGCGTTTCGTAATAATTTGTGCGGTCGCGGTTGGTCGATCCGTTGAGGGTTCCGCCTGACTCGGTCACGATCTTGAAGTGCTCATCATCGGCCACGTGGTCGGACCCCTGGAACATCATGTGTTCAAAGAAGTGGGCAAAACCAGATTTCCCAATCTCTTCGCGGGCTGAGCCGACGTGATACGTAACATCAACGTGAACGACGGGGTCGGAGTGATCTTCGTGAACAACCAGCGTCAGGCCGTTGGGCAATACATACTTCTCATACGGAATAAGCAGTTCCTTCCCTTGCCGGGTAACTTTCTCCACTAATTTCGTTTGCGAATACGCGATGCCTGCCCCGAGCCAGGCCAAAAGCAGCGCCGTGTAAACGGTTGATTTTTTCATATTGGGCACTTAACAGAGTAAGTGCCCAAGTTACGAAGATAAGCAACACAGCACGAGGTGTCTATGCTAATTCTCAGCCGCTTATTTCCCGCCGGGCCGGGTTGGACGCACCTCAATTTTACTGGGTAACGTGCGGGGATTCATTTTTAACAAGTCGTATACGATCTGACCAATGTCTTCGGGTTGAATTTTCCAGGCATCCGCATCGCTCGGCTGGTGGTTATCGAAATACGTGGCTACCGAGCCGGGCATGATGGTGCTTACTTTAATACCTTCACTGCGGAGGTCGAGCATTACGGCCTGTGTGAAGCCTACCAGTCCAAATTTGCTGGCATTGTAGGCAGCCCCTTTCTCAAAGAAGTTTGTACCGGCGAGGCTGGCTATGGTAATGAAATAACCTTTCGTTTCTTTCAGTGCGGCTACTGTTGCTTTCGCGGTGTTGAAAACACCCGTCAGGTTGATGTCGATGGTTTCCTGCCACTGCTCAGGCGTCAATTCCTGAATAGGGGCAAAATGACCTACGCCCGCATTGGCAATAACGTAATCTAACCGCTCCCACTGCTGGATTATGGCATCGACTACGCGTTGCTGCGATGCCAGGTCGCGTACGTCGGCGGCCATACCCAATGCGTGACCGGGGTTGATCTCGTTTAGTTTAGCCGCAGCCAGTTCAGCCGCTACCGACGAGCGACTGGTGATTGCCACTTTTACTCCTTCTTTTATGAGTACTTCGGCAACGCCGTAGCCAATGCCTTTTGAGCCGCCCGTGATGAGCGCTGTTCTGATGTGATCTGCCATATGTTATTTAAGTGTGTCGATAAGCGAAGCGCTGTTCGACTTTGGGCCTTAACCCGGAAGCAACCGCTAAGGTTTTAAGTCGATGGCCCTCATTCTCGTTTAGGTAGGTACCTGCTCTTAATGAGTAACCCATGCACGAATATCGATCAGTAGTAAAACAGCCGATGTTCAGCGTTTTACAGAAACCGGATTTATTCCTGCCACTTAACTATGAAACGCTACATCGCTTTTAGCCTCGTGATTACCCTATGGACAGGTTCGGTGTGGGCACAGCCCATTGCGTCCGACGTGTATAAATGGGCCAATGCTCCGGTAACTAAAAAACCTACCTCCGAATAACGGACACTGCT
>DATHAW010000190.1:0-7561 GCA_035296465.1 Spirosoma sp. | reverse complement strand
GAGGTGAATTATTGAGTTAACAACCACACAACAGCGCACTTGTCAGATTGTTGACAGATAAATGAAAAAACCAGCGAAACACCATTGGATATAAATACTATTTATACACAAAATCCCGTTCGGCCAGGTTGGCGAAACGGGATTTTGTGTATAAATCCTTTAGTAAAGAAACAGTTCAGGCAGCCGACCGTAACTCATACGTGGCCGTTTTTCCGAACTTCTCACGGGCATATTCCAGACTGATAGTCAACTCGTTAAGCCCGCTTTGCGAGGGTACCTCGAACATGGCATCGGTGATAATTGACTCGCAGATCGATCGCAGGCCACGAGCACCCAAGCCATATTGCAAGGCCTGATCGACGATGTAATTCAGGGCGCTGTCATCCCAGTGCAGCGTTACCCCTTCCATCAAAAATAATTTATCGTACTGCTTGGTAATAGCGTTCTTAGGTTCGGTTAAAATCTTCATCAGCGCATCACGATCCAGCGCTTCGAGATGAGTGAGCACCGGTAAACGCCCAATTAATTCGGGAATAAGACCGAATGACTTCAGATCCAGCGCCGAAATGTAGCGCATCAGATGCCCTTTTTCGAGGGAATCGTTTAGCTGCCGGCCGCCGGAGAAACCAATGGGACGTGTATTGATCCGCTTGGTAATGTGCCGCTCGATGCCGTCGAACGCCCCGCCACAGATAAACAGGATATTCTCAGTGTTGAGCGAAATCAACCGCTGGTCGGGATGTTTGCGTCCGCCCTGGGGAGGCACGTTCACGACCGATCCTTCGAGCAGCTTCAGCAACGCCTGCTGAACCCCTTCTCCGCTTACGTCGCGCGTAATGCTGGGGTTATCCGATTTGCGGGCGATTTTATCGATCTCATCAATATACACGATGCCCCGTTCGGCTGCTTCAACGTTGTAGTCGGCGGCCTGCAGAAGCCGCGTCAGAATCGTTTCAACATCTTCCCCTACATAGCCAGCCTCAGTAATAACCGTAGCATCGGCAATGCAGAAAGGAACTTCCAGTATTTTGGCAATGGACCGGGCCAGGTACGTTTTCCCCGTTCCCGTTTCGCCTACCATGATGATATTCGACTTTTCAATCGTTACGTCATCACTGGTTTTAGGCTGCATCAAGCGCTTGTAGTGGTTATAAACAGCTACCGTAATCGACTTTTTGGCGTCGTCCTGCCCAATCACGTACTGATCGAGGTGACGCTTCATGTCGATGGGTTTGATGAGGTTAATTTTCACCTCCGAAGGCTCACTTTTTCGCGGGCGCATCTCTTCCAGCACCACCTGATGACCCTGTTCAATGCAGTAGTTACAGATGTGTGCATCGATACCCGATAGAAGCAGCATCACCTCGTTTTTACGGCGTCCGCAGAACGAGCAGTTAATTTGTGGCATGAAAGGTTGCAGAGTAGATAGACGATTGTAAGCCGGTTGATGCGCCCTGTAGCGTAGGCTTAACCAGGCTTGGTTAACGATGTATGTGCGGGCTTTGTTAAGGCAATTTAAGCATAAACTGACAAAACTGGCCCCAGTGCCGACAGTAACAAGGACAAAGTTATTAATCGGCAGTCAACTCGGCAAGTTTACATCGGGTGGACGTATTCAGATAAAAAGGGGAAATTACCTGCCCCACCTACTAGTTCAATTGACAAAACTCCTGAAAGCGAGTATCTTTCTGTCGATTCATGTACCTCTTTCTTAAACCTTTACGGACAATGGGCCGACGAAAAGTAGTATACGTGCATTTCCAGGAGATAAGCATGCTCGATGATAGTGACGATCATAGCGATGGTGAGTTCAAATTTTACTTTTTCCTGAACGATAAGCTGGTGGTTGGTAACCCACAAACGGTTGACTTACCGGATGGTAGAAAAATGGAATTTCCGACACACCATGTTTTTAGAATAATTGGCACGGGCCAGACCAGAAAAATCGACTGGTTGGGTTATACGGACAATGTCGATCAGGTTAAGATTAGTGTATCCGGAATTGATGATGACGACGATCCGGATATTATTGCTATGCTTGATACTCAGGGAACAGGTGGCCCTCCCGACAATCCGCTTGGAACCGGTGAGACTAGCATTGCTGAATGGGCTACAGGAACCATTACAGTGAAGACCCCCAATCCAAAAACGGGCAAAGCCGTTCGTACACCCTTTGAACTTGATGCAAACGGACACAAACGCGGTATCGATCTGCGCTTTAAAGTAAAAGGTGAAGTAATTGTTACGTATGGATGAGCTAGATTAGAGCCAAGATGCCTCTTATTGACAATTAATCCACATAAAAATGACCGAAAAACAATTGCTTCCCGGTCACTTTTATGTGAATTAATTGTCAGGCTATTTCTCCCGGCGCAGTACCTCATCAATCAGACCATAGGTCTTGGCTTCTTCGGCCCGCATCCAGTTGTCGCGGTTCGAGTCCAACTCGATTTGCTCTACCGTCTGGCCGGTGTGGTGGGCCAGAATTTCATATAACTCCTGACGGAGTTTAACAATTTCGCGCACCGTGATTTCCATGTCGACCGATTGCCCCTGCGCACCACCCGATGGCTGGTGAATCATGACGCGCGCGTGGGGCAGTGCCGACCGCTTACCAGACGCACCACCTGCCAGCAGCACTGCACCCATTGACGCAGCCAGACTGGTGCAGACCGTAGCTACGTCGGGCCGGACGTACTGCATGGTATCATAGATGCCCAAACCAGCATATACCGAACCGCCAGGACTATTGAGGTACATCAGGATGTCTTTCTTAGGATCGGCCGACTCCAGAAACAGCAACTGCGCTACAATGATGTTGGCGATGTTGTCATCGACGGGCAGGCCCATAAAAATAATCCGGTCGGCCATCAGCCGCGAAAATACGTCGACCTCGCGGAAGTTCATCGGCCGTTCTTCAATGACCGAACGGGTCATGTTCTCAACCTTATGGTTTTCAACGGTGTGGTTTACGTAGCCGTCTACGGTCAAGCCGTTTAAGCCCATGTGATGCACAGCAAACTTGCGAAATTCGTTCTGAAGATTCATATCTTAATTTTACGCTTTGGTTTAAAACGATGATTAGCTAGTGTAAGTTCTGGTAAATAACGAGACAAGCAACTGGCGAACTACAGAGAATCAGGAGTTGAGCCAGGGCTTATTTTGTTCGTCAATCTCTGTTTCCATGGTTAGCAGATGACAGCACCGAACGATGCAAAATTGCGTTATCCTAGCGAAAAACCCTGTCGGTGTGCGTTTAGAATTTATCGGTATTACTTAACATGAAGCATTCCCTCCCCGAACGAATCCGGCTGCAACGGCTCCAGCGCGGCCTATCGCAGGAAAACATGGCCGATTTGCTCGGTCTATCCACCACAGCTTACGGAGACATTGAACGTGGCAAAACTGACCTTACCCTCTCGCGTTTGTCGCAGATTGCCAGCGTCTTGGGGGTGTCGCCCGTTGCGTTGCTGGCAGAGGAGGCCATACACGCGCAGGTAGTCGACAGCCAACCCACTGAACTCATCAACCACGAATTGGAAACGCTGCGCCTGATGGTAGAGAAGCAGCAGGTTGAACTGGACAAGCTGCGGCTCGAAGCTGATTTTTACAAACGCCGATACGACGACCGTATAGCCCTTGAATTGGCCCGGTCAATTGGAGTCACTCAAAGCCGGGAGCGGATTGGGTTTTAGTGGTGAGTTTAGCTTACCCGCCCGCAAAATAAAAACCGGCACACCGCCCATTTTAACCCTCAACAATTTTTCGACTTTTCTCTAGGTACGTAGTAGACAAGCGTAGTTAAAACCAAAAAGTGTCCATTGATTTATAAATCAGTGGACACTCCATCTGCTAATAACTCTACGGTTTTACAGGTTAACCGTCGCCCATTGTATCTCGTTCTTGTTATTGGGTTTCCGCACTTCGTAAGCAACAACCAACTGCCCGTCAACGACCACCCCGCTGGCGTTGGTCCCATTTTGCGTGTTTTGGACAAACTGCGTAGCAGGAATGGCCGTTCCGGCGATGTTCCGGAAGGCAATCACTGAAGTCATACCATTTTCCGATGCCTGGCTTTGCTCCCACAGCAATACCGACGATTTCTGTGCCGGAACGAGATACGCATTTTTAGCGGTGGGATCGTCGAGCACGAACAGCCGCTTTCCTTGCTCCGTCACGACCCGGATACCCGGCGACTCCTGCGATCCGGAGAACCAGGCAATCAATGGACTACCCCCGCCCATAATGGACGTAGGACCTGAATGCGGGCAACCGTTTATTTGCCAATTGTCTTTGAACAGAATCTGGGGTTTCGAGAACGTCTGGCCGTTGTCGGTCGAACTCATTTGCGCAATGTCCCGAATGTTGTCCTGATTTTCGCGGTAGTACAGGTGAAGAGCACCGGCTGGATCGACCAGCAGGCTGATGTTGCAGCAGTCGCACACGAACGGATCAAGGATTTTTTCAGCGCCGAATTTCCCTCTGGTTGTAGTTACAAAACGCAGGTCGCGCTGGTGCGCTTTGCCCTGTATATCGTTCAGGTAGGCAACGCCAATCTCGCCGTTGGCCAATACCGTAGCATCAAAAAAACCCCGGACAATATTCGGCGTTTTGTTGGCGTGTACGGGTGTCGGCGGTGTCCAGGTGTTACCCTGATCGGTGGAGGAACAGGACACAATCTGCAGATCGCTCGGCCGACCACCACCCTGGCGGACCGCTTTGGGGGCGTCGGCCTGATGCGCCGACCCGTGTGCGGCATGAGCGGGTTCCTGCGCCGGTGTGTAAGTAACCCCCGTTGGTGGACTTGTGGACTCTGGACCGCGCAGGGCGAAAACAGCCACAGCCGAACCGTCTTTCCGAAAGAGCAGTTTGGGGCGCATCAGCCGGGAGTTACCGATACCAGCAGCCGAATAGATCAGTTTCTTATCACCGAACGTTTTGCCCCGGTCGCCTGATTTGGCCCAGTAGAAATAAACAATACCGCTATCGTCTTTCTCGGTCCACGACAGCGCTACGTCGTTGGTTGGAGTGCGGGTTAGTGTCGGCACCGCATAAACCCGGGTTGTATCGCTGAAAATGCCGTTTGCGTAGCCCGCTGTTGCAAATATAAACAACAGGCAGAAAGCGTTTATTCGGTTAAAATATGCGTTCATGCGGTGGATATTTCCTGACAATTACAAAACTTATTTAGAATCATTCTAATTTACTAAAAAGGTAAAAGCGTTAAGCGTAACTCAAAGGTTGTTGCGAAAAATTCTGTGTAATTCTCACAACTGCCCCATTATATTTGACCGGTTTACCCTGAAACGGCCCGGCAGCGCGGGCCAACTGCCTGTTATATCCATGAACGAACACAGTAGAACATTTCTTTACAAGTACCTTAACAATGCTTCGCCCACCGGCTTCGAATCATCGGGACAGCAGATCTGGCTGGATTATCTAAAATCCTACACCGACGAGTACATCGTAGATACCTACGGCACGGCCGTTGGCGTGGTAGGGCCGGGCAAGGACTATAGCGTTGTCATTGAAGCTCACTCCGACGAGATCTCGTGGTTTGTCAACTATATCTCTGACGACGGCTACCTCTACGTTCGGCGCAATGGCGGCTCCGATGCGCTGATTGCCCCATCCATGCGGGTTCACCTGCACACGAAAAAAGGACCCGTCGACGGCGTGTTTGGCTGGCCTGCTATCCACGTCCGCGACCTGGCAAAAGACGTAGCGCCCAAAGTGACCGACCTGACCATTGATGTGGGGGCGGCTACGAAGCAGGAAGTGGAGGAGATGGGAATTCACGTTGGCACGGTTGCTACGTTTACCGACGGCCTGATGGAACTTAACGGACGCTACTACGTAGGGCGGGCGCTCGACAACCGCATGGGCGGTTTTATGATTGCCGAAGTAGCACGTCAATTAAAGGAAAATAACGTAACGCTGCCGTTTACACTGTACGTAGTCAACGCCGTTCAAGAAGAAATTGGGCTGCGCGGGGCCGAAATGATTGCCCGGCGGCTTAAGCCCAACCTGGCCATCTGTACCGATGTAACGCACGACACGCAGTCGCCGAAGTACGATAAAAAAGAACAGGGCGACCTCAAATGCGGGGCGGGTCCGGTGTTCTGCTACGGCCCGGCGGTGCAGAACAACGTACTCGATTTCATGATCGGCGTGGCTGAGCAGCAGAACATCGCCTTTCAGCGGCAGGCCGTCAGCCGCTCCACTGGCACTGACACCGATGCGTTTGCCTATGCCACCGAAGGCATTGCGTCGGCCCTGATTTCATTGCCGCTTAAATACATGCATACCACTGTCGAAACCGTCCATATGGACGATGTACAGAGCGTGATCCGGCTCATGTACGAAACCCTGCTGGCCCTGAAAGGCGGGGAAGACTTCCGGTATATAAAGTAATACAGATAGTTATTGGCAGGCTGTGCTGCCAATAACTATCTGTTAGTAATATTTATCTAACCCATAGAGACTGCTCGCTAAACTGTGTCAGGCCTGAGGGTGAGCGGCCATCAAGGGCCTTTAGGAAGGCAAACCAGTGACGGGCCAAAACGCACTATTCGCGCCCCGGCTCAAGCATTGGTTAGACTCCGCTGGGGAAGGAAAAATGGATGGTCCCCTAGTCTAAACGCGGCAGATCGAGAAAAAGCGTCGTAAGGGCAAGACAACCCAGACTGTCAAAAGCAGTGCCGCACCGCTCGACCTGACCACGCTCCGTGACCCTTCAGGCACTTACCAGCCCCAGACGGTTGGCTGCGGCCATCGTGCCCAAACGAGAGGTGGTGCTCACGCCCGCCCCAGCTGGAACAGAAACTGCTTTCGCTATACAGCATGGGAAACACCTATACTGGCCTTTCATAACATTTGCCGGAGATGTACGGCTACGCGCTTTGTCACAGTGCGTTAACTCCGCCATGCGGGAATGGCAGAACCGACCTTTGGAGAGTCTGTAGGTGCTAGTTTGGCTCGATGGCATCTAGTACAAGGTTGGTCATGAGGGCAAAGTCGTCAACGCACCGGCGGCCCGGCCGAGTGCTATACAGCGTGAGCGGACTGAGCCGGTCAGCCAAGAAACACGCGTTGGGTAGCTACACCGCCGGGAGCCAATCGGCTAAGGTTTGCTTGTCGGTGCTGACCCATTTGAAACAGCGCGGCCTAGACGAGCGGCTGGCTCATGTGTGGAGATGAACTGAAAGGCTTCGATACGGCCATCAACAGCGTTTTCCCGGCCGCTAGGGTGCAACTTTGTATTGTCGCAACTCCTTGCGCTTTGTGGCCGACAAGCTGCTGAAAGACTTGGCTAAGGATCTGAAGATGGTTTACCAAACTCCTAACCGGGAGCAAGGTATGAAAAACCGGTTCCTGGTGCAGGGGCGTTGGGGCAGTGCTTATGCGAAAGCGGTGCCAGCCTGGTTGGACAAGTGGGAGTTGGTGTCGCCCTTTTTCGACTATCCAGCCCCCATTCGTCGGGTAATGTAGACGACTCGCACCGTCGAAGCCTACTATCGTCAGCTCCGTAAAGTGACTAAAACGAAAGGCGCTTTTAGTT